>JAXDNZ010000392.1:0-4044 GCA_034669185.1 Hyphomicrobiales bacterium | reverse complement strand
TCGCGCGACGTGCCGTCGGAATCGATGTAGGTGATCTTGGGCATCGGACCGGAAATCGTTGGGAGAACGCCGGGCGACCGGCGGCATCCCTATAACGGCTCGCCCCGTCCGGGGCAAATGGTGCGGGCTCAGTTCGCCCGCAGCAGCTCCGCGATCAGGCCGCGCGCCTCCTCGGTCGTCGCGGCGAGGCGGTCGAGCGCCGCGCCGCGGTCAGCCGCATCCGCTCCCTCGAGCGCCTCGGCGGCGCGCGCGACACGCCAGGCGCCAATGCCGCGCGCGGAGCCTTTCAGCGTATGCGCAAGCGTCGCGACGCCGGCCGGCGCCGCGCGCATGCGCGCGATGAGAAGTGTCGACTGGCGGTCGAAGAGCTGCAGCACCTCGCGTTCCAGGCTGCGCTCGCCGAGCGTCATGCGCGCCAGATGCACGAGGTCGATCGGCCGGTCGTCGGGCGCCAGCGATGCGGAGTCGATTGGTCGCAAGGTTGCCAACTGCATGCCGTCCCCCAGGTCGCCGGGCCGTATTCGGCCGCTTGTGGCGCGATAGATGCCACGCCGGCCGCCAAGGCGGCGTAAACACCGCCGGCCCGCGGGCAACCCGACCACGGGACTGGTTAACGCGGTGCTAAGGCCGCCTCGACCGCAAATTCCCCGGCCGGAAGGCGGTTTTCCCGGCCCAACGGACGCGCCGCCTTTGGGTCGGGCCGCAGCGTTAACGATGATTAAAGGGAGGTTACCGGACACAGTTTCATTCGGCGGGTGAGGGCGTTAGGATACCCAAGCGGCGGTACCCTGCCCTTGGGCGGTCTACCGCCGGCTACCGAGCGGGAGGGGGATCAGCAGCTTACGCATGTGAGTGCGGCCCGAGGGTGAGACCCGTCCGGGCAGCGATCCCAGGTAACGAGTCGAGGGCGCGGACGGTCATGGCGAATAACCCGAGAAGGATTCAGGACCCGACAGAAGCAGCAATGTCGGCGATCCAGGAAGCCCTCAATCTGCGCGAGGAGCCGCATGCTGCGGCGCCGTCGCGACCGGCAGCGGAGCCCGCGGGCCTCGCGAGCCCGACGGCACCGGCCCCGCCGGCGCCTCCGATCGTCCCGAGCGATCCGCCCGCGCGTGAGCCGCGCCGCCGCCAGCGCTCGCCCTCGATCGACGAAGAGCTCTTCCTGCAGGAGGTCGGCCGCAACCAGGAGCCGGCCTTCGCACAGTCCACCGCGCAGCCGTTCTCCCACTCCTCGGGGCGCCCTGCCGAGCCGGGAATGCGGCCGGCGCCGGTCGAATTCGACGAAATCAAGCCGACCCAGCGTGCCGCCAATGACGACCGCCAGTCGGTCGGCCAGGTGCTGCAGCAGATGCAGCGCAAGCCCTCGCGCGCGCCCTACATGGCGGCGTTCTTCCTCTCCGGCGCCTGGATCGTGCTCGGCATCATGGCGGCGGGCGCGTATTTCGGCACCGACCTGAGCCAGCTCACGCGCCCGGGCGCCGCCCCGACGGTGCTGATGCTCGCCGTCGCGCTGCTGCTGCCGATTGTCCTGTTCTACGTGATCGCGAACATGGTCCGCCGCGCACAGGAATTGCGCATCATCGCGCGCACCATGACGGAAGCCGCCGTCCGCCTCGCCGAGCCGGAAACGATCGCGCGCGAATCGATCGTGTCGGTCGGACAGGCGATCCGCCGCGAGGTCGCCGCGATGGGTGACGGCGTGGAGCGCGCGCTCGCGCGCGCCGCCGAGCTCGAAGCGCTGGTGCACAACGAGGTTGCCGCTCTCGAGCGCGCCTACAACGACAACGAGCTGCGTATCCGCGGCCTGATCGAGGATCTGGCGAACCAGCGCGACTCGCTGGTGGGCCAGGCCGAGCAGGTGCGCAACGCCATCACCGGCGTGCATCTCGGCCTCACCCAGGACATCGCCTCGGTGAGCGAGATGGTGGCGGCCAGCGTCAACGACGCGGCGCAGCGCGTCACCCGCACGCTGGCGGAAAAAGGCGAGCACATCACGCTCGCGCTCGGCCGCGCCGGCGACAGCATGATCGACGCGATCGGCGACCGCGGCGGCGACCTGCTGGAGCAGTTGCAGCGCACCGGCGAGGAAGTCTCGCACACCCTCGAGATCGCCAGCGACAAGATGACGTCGAACATCGACGTCAAATCCGATCACCTCTCCGCGCAGATCGCCGATCTAACGGTGAAGCTCGCGCAGATGCTCTCCTCGCGGCTCGACCACGTCACCGAGAACGTGGCGCAGCGCGCGCAAGCGATCGCCGAAAACCTGGTCCGGCGCACCGAGGAGATCTCCACCAATCTCACCCGCTCGACCGAACAGCTCACCGACAAGCTCACGGTGCGCACGCAGGAACTCACCGAGACGCTGGTCGACACCGGCAGCCGCCTCGCCGAAACGATCGCGACGCGTGCCGACGACGTCAACAACACGCTCAAGGCAACCGGCGAGTCGCTGATCCTCGATCTGACGCTGCGCGGCGGCGACGTCGTCAGCAAGCTCGAAGAGACCGGCACGCGCATCACCGAGACGATCGTCACGCGCGGCGGCAAGGTCACCGACACCTTCCGCGAGACCGCTGACAATCTCGCCAACACCATCAACGCCAAGGGCGATTCCGTCCGCGAGATGCTGGGCTCGCGGCTGCAATCGTTCGAAGAGATGTTCACCCATGGCGGCGCCGAGCTTGCCGCCAAGATCTCCAACGACTCCAACTCGCTCGGCAACCTGATCACGCAGAATCTCGCCGAGTTCGACCGCACCGTGAAGGTCTATGGCGGCGAGCTGGTCGAACGGCTGAGCCAGCGCACCGGCGACGTCACCGAGGCGATGCGTTCGCACGTGGAGAGCTTCGACACCCGTATCAGCGCCAAGACGCACGAAGCCTCGACCGCGATGGACGAGCGCATCACCCGCCTCGGCGACGCGCTCGACACCCGCATCACGGCGCTCAACGAGGCGCTCGGCGCACGCGTGATGGAGGTCGCGAAATCGCTTGCCGACGGCGGCAAGGAGGTGGTGAGCGCGCTGGAGAAGCGGATCGACGACGCCAGCAGCACCATCAATGCGCGCTCGACCAAGCTCGCCGAGACCCTTCAGGAGAAAGCCGACGAGATCGACAAGTCGCTCGGCGGCCGCGCGCTGGACATCGCCGAGACGCTCGATGCACGCATCAACCGCTTCCAGGAGCTGCTCGTCGGCCGCGTGGAGTCGGTCGCGGCGCAGATCGAGGTGCGCGGCCAGTCGGTCAGCTCGGCGATCGTCTCGCGCATGGAACAGATGAGCCAGGCGATCCGCACCAATACCGGCGAGGCCGAACGTTCGATCGGCCAGCTGACCGCCGCGACGGTGGACCAGATCCGCTCGAGCTCGAAAGAGGCGGAGCGTCTGCTCACCACCACCTCGGCCGAAGTCACGAGCACGCTGAAGCAGGAGTCGACCGACGCCGAGCGCATCCTGCTCGGCGCTTCGGCACGCATCGCCGGCACGCTCAAGCAGGAAGCGGACGAAACCGAGCGCGTCCTGACCGCGACGTCGACGCGCATCAGCGCCGCCATGAAGCAGGATACGGCCGACGTCGAGCGCACGATGATCGGCGCCGTCTCCACCGTCACCACGACGCTCAAGAACGATGCCGACGAGGTGCAGCGGTCGCTCACCGCCGTCTCCTCCGACGTCAGCGCCATGCTCCGGCAGGACGCCGATCGCATCCAGACCACGCTGGGGGGGCTGTCCACCTCGATTTCCGAGTCGATCCGCGAGAGCGCGCAAGGGATCGAGCAGTCGCTCGGCCGTCTGTCGGTCGAGACCTCGGAGACCATCCGCACCAGCGCACAGGATGCCGAGCGGTCGCTCAGCCTTGCGGCGACATCGACCCTGGAGACGGTCCGCACCAGCACGCAGGATGCCGAGCGGTTGCTTGGCGTTGCGGCGACCTCAACCTCGGAGGCGGTCCGCACCAGCACGCAAGAGGCCGAGCGGTTGCTCGGCGTCGCGGCGACTTCGACCGCGGAGACGGTGCGCACCAGCACGCAAGAGGCCGAACG
>JAXDNZ010000391.1:0-8007 GCA_034669185.1 Hyphomicrobiales bacterium | reverse complement strand
CATCCGTCGGCGAAGCTGTTCCCGACGGACAACGCGCCGCGGCAAGCCGCCGTCTACGACCCCAAGACCGACAAGCTCACGCATGTCGACCTCTGCTTCACGACCCACCACATGGCCTTCGCCGAGGACAAGGACAACACGCTGTGGTTCTCGGCCGGCGGCGCGCGCGCTCCGGTGGTCGGCTGGCTCAACACCAAGAAGTTCCTGGAGACCGGCGACGAGGCGGCGTCGCAGGGCTGGTCGCCCTTCATCCTCGACACCAACGGCAACGGCAAGCGCGACGAAGGCTATGTCGAGCCCAACCAGGCGGTCGATCCGAGCAAGGACAAGCGCATCATCGCCGGGCTCTACGGCGTCGGCGTCGATCCGAACGACGGCACCATCTGGGGCTCGGTGCTCTCGATGCCCGGCGGCATCATCCACGTCATTCCGGGCGACAATCCGCCGGCCACCACGCTATCGGAATATTATGAAGTGCCGTTCAACGAACCGAAGGCCGCGGTGAATGGCTTCGGGCCGCGCGGCATGGACATCGACCGCAAGGGCGTGGTGTGGATCCCGCTCGCGAGCGGCCACATGGCGAGCTTCGACCGCAAGAAGTGCAAGGGCCCGCTCAACGGCCCGACCATCGCGAACGGCCGGCACTGTCCGGAAGGCTGGACGCTCTACCAGTTCCCGGGGCCGCAGTTCGAGGGCTTGAACGAGCCCGGCGCGGTGCAATCGAGCTACTACACGTTCGTCGATCAGTTCGACACGCTCGGCCTCGGCAAGGACGTGCCGTTCGCCACCGGCAATCTGTCGGATGCGCTGGAGGCGCTGGTTGACGGCAAGTTCGTCTCGCTGCGGGTGCCTTACCCGATGGGCTTCCACGCCAAGGGGCTCGACGGCCGCATCGACGATCCGAATGGCGGCTGGAAGGGCAGAGGCATCTGGTCGACCTATGCCGGGCGGGCGCCCTACCACATCGAGGGCGGCAAGGGCACGACCAGCAAGGTGGTGAAATTCCAGCTCCGCCCCGACCCGCTGGCGCGGTGAGGAGGTTGCGACGCCGATAGGCGGCGCAATCCAGCGGTAAGGAATCGTCCGCGTTGCGATGGATGGAATGACGGCCTCGCGCCGGCTGCCGAGCGGTGCGCCTTAACATGCGAGCTGTCGAGGCTGAGTTCGTCAGGAGCACCGCCAGATGTTGTGATCTGCTCGAACAGGCGCTGCCACATCCCGCGCTGCGACCATGCCGATGGCACGACGCGGCGATGAATTCTCTGCCGCATGCGGAGGCGCGCTCGGACAGCGCGTCTCGAAAGGCGACGGCCCGGGGCCGTACTCCTACGAAGACAGCTTCGCGGCCACCTCAGAATGACGGGTCAAATGTTCTGGCCGCGGAATGACATCGTGAGATTCAGGTCATTGCTCTTCCCTGTCGCTGCCCTCTGCCTCGCCGCGGTCGCGGCGGCGCCTTTGGCGGCCGACGAGGTTGCCGACTTCTACAAGGGTAAGAGCGCAAACCTCTTCGTCGGCTACCCCCCCGGCGGCGGCTACGACGTCTATGCGCGTCTGATTGCGCGCTACCTGACCAAGCACGTGCCCGGCAATCCGCAATTCGTGGTGCGCAACAAGCCGGGCGCGGCCAGCCTCAACCTGGTCAGCGAGCTCTACACCGTGCTGCCGCGGGACGGCACCGCCATCGGCATGTTCGCGCGCTCGGTGGCGATGGATCGGCTGCTCGGCCGCGACGGCGCCAATTTCAATCCGGTCGAGCTCAACTGGATCGGCAGCGCCAACAACGAAGTGTCGATCTGCGCGGTCTGGCACGCCGTCGGCATCCGTTCGATCGGGGAGTTCATGGCCCGGCCGCTCATCTTTGCGGCGAATGCGCCCGGCTCGGAGTCGGATGTGTTCCCGCATATCCTCAACAACCTTCTGGACACCAAGTTCAAGGTCGTCAGCGGCTATCCCGGCGTCAACGATCTCAGCCTAGCGATGGAGCGCGGCGAAACCGAAGGGCGTTGCGGCTGGACCTGGTCGGCGGCCAAAGCCGCCAAGGCGGACTGGATCCGCGACAAGAAGATCTACATCGCGCTGCAGTTCGCGACCGCGAAGCATCCCGAGCTTCCCGACGTGCCGCTGGTCACCGAGCTGGCGCGCAACGACCGCGAGCGGGCGGCCCTGGAGCTGATCCTGTCGCAGCAGGCCATGGGCCGGCCATTCGCGGCACCGCCCGGCGTGCCGCCGGAACGCGTCGCCGCGCTGCGGCGCGCCTTCGCGCAGGCCATTACCGACCCCGATTTCGTGGCCGAAGCGGACAAGCTGAAGCTCGAGATCGCGCTGGTGGACGGCGACACCCTGCAAGCCATGATCGAGCACATGTTCAAGGCGCCCAAGGACGCGGTCGAGGCTGCGCGCCAAGCCATCAGCCAGCGGTGAGGACGCAGAGACTGCGGCAATTTCGCGGACTTTCGACCGCGACGCGGGACCACCTCTCGGCTATAATTTTCGCCACAGAAACATGATCCTGGGAACTCCGATGAAACGCCATGGTGCCTGGCTCGCAGCCGCAATCGCGTCTCTCCTGCCGCTGGGTTGCTTCGACGCGGCTGCGGAAACCCTCGCCATCTTCACCAAGAGCGCCGGCAATCCGATTGCGAAAGCGGTGCGCGCCGGCGCGGAACAGGTGGCGAAGGCGAACGGCTTTACGGTGTTTCATTACATCCCGACCTCTGCCGACAATCCGCGCCAGCAGACCGCATTGGTCGACGAGGCGTTGAGCGCCAAACGCGACGCCATCGTGTTCACCCCGGTCGACGTCAAGGCCATGGCGCCGGCGGTGCAGAAGATCAATGCGGCGAACGTGCCGCTGGTGAATGTCAGCGACCGCCTCACCGGCGGCACTGCGGTGGCCTTTATCGGGACCGACGACTATGCCATCGCGGTCGAGAGCGCCCGCACCCTGCTCAAGGCGATGGGCGGCAAAGGCAACCTGGTCGTGCTCGAAGGCCCCGACACTATCCCCTCGGCGGTCGCCCGCCTGCGCGGGTTCAAGGACGCAATCAAGGAATTCCCGAGCGTCAAGGTCACGCTCTCGAAGAACGCGATGTACGCGCGGCCGCCGGCGGCCGATCTGTTCAAGACCATGCTCAGGTTGAATCCACCCCCGCAGGTCGACGGCGTTCTCGCGGCCAACGACGCCATGGCCTTCGGCGCGATCGAGGCCTTCAAGGAAGCGAAGAAGCCGCTACCGCCGATCGTCGGCATCAACGCCAGCAAGGAAGCGGTCGACTTCATCAAGGCCGGCGAGATGCTCGCGAGCGGCGACTACAACGGTCTGATCGAAGGCTGCCTGGGCGCCGAGATCGCGATCCGCACGCTGCGCCAGCAGCCGGTACCCAAGGAAGTGATGGCGAAGACCGCGGTGGTCGACAAGTCGAACGCCCAGGCCTACGAGGTTCCGGTCGAACGGCGGCCCTGCCCGACCCTGGAAAGCATCGGCGCGCTGTAAGGTTGCGCGCGAGCGGCGACGCATATAACTCGCACCCATGAACGAGCCGCGTCTCAACCTCCTGGAAATGACGGTGTCGGAGCTGTCGATGGCGCTCAAGCGCACCGTCGAGGACGCCTATGGCTATGTGCGGGTGCGCGGCGAGCTCGGCAAGGTCAGCTACCACACCAACGGCCACATCTATCTCGATCTCAAGGACGACAAATCCTGCCTCGCCGGCGTGGTCTGGCGCAATGCCGCGCCGCGCATCAAGCTCAAGCTCGACGCCGGCCTCGAAGTCGTGGTCACCGGGCGCATCACGACGTTTCCCGGGCAGTCGAAATATCAGATCGTGATCGAAACGCTCGAGCCCGCCGGGCTCGGGGCGCTGATGGCGCTGGTCGAGGAGCGCAAGAAGAAGCTCTCCGCCGAAGGCCTGTTCGACGCGGCGCGCAAGCAGCTGCTGCCCTTCCTCCCGGTCGTCATCGGCGTCGTCACCTCGCCGACCGGCGCGGTCATCCGCGATATCCTGCATCGGCTGGCTGACCGCTTCCCGCGCCACGTGATCGTGTGGGGGGTGCGGGTGCAGGGCGAAGGCTCCGCCATCGAGGTCGCGGCGGCGATCCGCGGCTTCAACGCACTGCCCGAACTCGGGTTGATCGCCAAGCCCGACCTGCTGATTGTCGCGCGCGGCGGCGGCTCGCTCGAGGACCTCTGGTCGTTCAATGAGGAAATCGTGGTGCGCGCGGCGGCCGAGAGCCTGATCCCGCTGATCTCGGCGGTCGGGCACGAAACCGACATCACGCTGATCGACTTCGCCTCCGATAAGCGCGCGCCGACGCCGAGCGCGGCCGCCGAGATGGCGGTGCCGGTGCGCTCGGAGCTGCTGTTCCAGGTCGACAGCCTGGCGCGCCGCTCGATCGCCTGCTGGCAGCGCAGCCAGGAGGCACGGCGCACGGAGTTGCGCGCCGCCATGCGCGCGCTGCCCACCGCCGAAGACCTGCTGGCGCTGCCGCGCCAGCGGCTCGACCATGCGGCGGCACGATTGCCGCGCGCGCTCGCCGCCAACGCGCAGATCCACCACACGGCCTATTCGCGCGTCGCCGACCGGCTGACGCCGCGGCTGCTGCGCACGCGCATCGTGCGCGAACGCGAGCGCGTCACCGTGTTTGCGAGCCAGTCGGGCCGCTGCCTGCGGGTGCATGTGGAGCGGCGGCGGGATCGTTACCTCGCGCTTTCGCTGCGGCTGAATGCAGGACGCACGGCCTATGTCAATGCGCGGCGCAGCCAGCTGGCGCGCGCCCGCGAACGGATCATCGCGTTCCATGAGCGGGCCAGGCTCGCCGTCGGCGCGCTCCTGCAAAACCGTCTCGCCCGCGTGGAGCGGGCCGAACGACTGCTGGCCGCCGTTTCCTATCGCGGCGTCCTGGCGCGCGGCTTCGCGCTGTTGCGCGATGGCGAAGGACAGCCGCTGCGCGCGGCCGCGGCGGTGCGCCCCGGCCTGCCCCTGGATATCGAGTTCGCCGACGGCCACGTGCGCGCGAAGGCCGAAGGCGCACCGCCATCGGACCTTCCCCCCGCGCCGGCGGCGGCGGCAAAACCAAGGCGCGGCGGGGGCAATCCGGGACAAGGCAGCCTGTTCGGGGCGTGATCTGCGCCGGCCGACCTACCGCGCCAGCCACTCCGGCACGCGTTTGAGGGCGTCGGCGCGTGCCGCCGGATTGGTGCCGACATGGGCGCGGCCGGAACCGTCGGCGCTGTAGGCGAGCCCGGAGAGCACCCGTACCGGATAATTCGGCCGATCGAATTCGTGGTAGGCGCCGGGATAGGTGATCAGCGTCGCGCGCGCGCTGCGGCCGCGGGCTCCCGCCACCATCTGCTCGCAGGCGGCAGCCGCCGTCCAGTCATCGGCACGCCCGATCATGATCAGCGTCGGGATACGCGCGCTCCAGGCGACATCGCCGAGCCTCCGGCAGCCGGGATAGAACGCCACCGCAGAGCGGAAATCCGGCATGCCGTCATGCGGCGCGATGCGCGGCCGCGCGGCCCACAACGCCGCGATGCCGCCATTCGCCCAGCCCATCAACGAGACCCGGTCCTTGATCGACCACTCCTGACCCTGCAGCCATCGCCGCGCCGCGTTGGCGTCGGCGACCCGTTCGCGCGCCGAGCGCACCTGGCGCTCGCGCACGCGGCATTGCCCGGTCAGTCCACGCGAGGCAAAGCTGTCGGGAAACAGCACCGCCATCCCACGGGCCGCGAGCCGGTCGCCCCAATCCGCGAACCGCGTGACCACCTTGCCCGAACTGTTGAGGAGGCCGCCGCAGCCGTGCAGCGCGACCACGGCCGGGAACGGTCCCGGCCCCTCCGGCCGGAACAGGACGCTGCGCAAGGTCGTGCCGCCGTCCACGATCTCGACCTGCTCGGCGGCGGCGGCCGGAGCTGCCAATGCGGCGGCGAGAAGAGCAACGATCAAGCGCATGCGGTTCGATGCATGAGGCGGGCCTTGCCCAGGGAAGCTTCGCAAGACTAGCACGAAACAGGCCACGCGGATGGACCGGAGCATCACAATCGGGTGGGTTACATGGGCCGCCCGAGCGATTATGTTGTACTCGATCGTCGGCCGTTGTACGGGGTTTGAGCCAAAAATGCTCGGCCCTTCAGGGCTCGGCCGAGAGGGCGGCAGCCGGTTTTTGGTGCGGTGGAGAGTTGATGTGCTGAATCGTTTTGATCGTTCGTCGCCGATGGCGGGCGAGGCTGAAATCAAGTATCTCGACGGAGATTTCCGAGTGCTGCGGCCCGGCGCCTTCGTGCGCTGTGCGGTCACCGGCACGCCGATCCCACTCGAGGAATTGAAATACTGGAGCGTCGACCTGCAGGAGCCCTACCTGTCCCCCGACGTCGTGCTGCAACGTCATTTTCCCGAGCGGCTCAAGCGCTAGTTTCGTGAGCGGCGACCGACATCGGAGCGCGCCTGCTCGACCTTTTCCAGCAACAGCGTTTTGAAACCCGCTTCGTCCTCAAGCACGAGCGTCACCGGCAACGCGCGCGCGCGGGCTGAAAGCTCCGCCAGGGCGTCATCGCCCTGCATGCGCGCCGCATCCTTTTCCGTCGTCGCCAGGATGAGGCTCTCACGCCCGGCGTGCTCGCACAGCGCCTCGGCGTCCGCCCGCGTGTAGCGATGATGGTCCGCGAAGGCGCGCGTGCCCGCAACAACGATGCCGCCATTTCGCAGCGTTGCGAAGAATTTCTCGGGATCGCCGATGCCGGCAAACGCCAGGACCCGCTTGCCGGCGAGTGCCGCGATGAAATTCTCGTCCGGCGCCAGCGAAGCCCGAAAGGCCGGGAGGTGTTGGGTCGGCATTCTCCCGAGCACAGTTTGGATGTCACCCAATTCTCCGACCACGACGAGAGCATCGGCGCGCGCAATCTGCTCCGCCAACGGCGCGCGCAACGGGCCCGCCGGAATGATCTTGCCGTTGCCGATGCCGCGGCGCGCATCGACCACCAGAATGGAAAAATCTTTTGCCAGCGACGGATTCTGGAAGCCGTCGTCCATCACGATAACGCCCGCGCCGGCGCTCACCGCAGCCTTCGCCCCAGCGACGCGGCCACGCGCGACAATGGTCGGGGCGGCGCGGGCGAGAAGGAGCGGCTCGTCGCCCACATCGGCAGCGCGATGCCTTGTAAGATCGACCTGCACCGGTCCCGAAACTTTGCCCCCATAGCCACGGCTGAGCAAGACCGGCCGTTCGCCGGCCTCGCTCAGCATGCGCACCACCGCGAGCGCGAGCGGCGTCTTGCCGGCGCCGCCGATAGTCGGATTGCCGATGCACACGACCGGCACGTCCGCGCACCATCCTTGGCTTGCGAGGCGGCGCGCCGCCGTTATCCCGTAGAGCGTGGCGAGGGGCGCGAGCAATCCGGCGGCGACGCCGGCTTCGCGCCACCAGAACGCCGGCTCACGCATGGTTGTCCCGCCGTTCCAAGCGGATCTGCATGAGATACGGATCGATGGCGGTCAGTGTGCGCTCGAGCGCGCCGCCGAGCGTGGCGACGGTTTCCCGCCCGGCATCGACCACTGCCATGCGCTCCGCCGGATCGGTGAGCCAGGCGCCGACCCGGACCGCGAGCTTGCCGACATCCGTGATCTGTTCGGCCCCGCGCGCGGCGTCGAGCGCGGAATAGATTTCGGCGAAATTCCACACATGCGGGCCGTGCAGAATGGCAGCGCCGAGTTTGATCGGCTCGACCGGGTTCTGACCGCCGTGGCTCGCGAGCGAGCCGCCGACAAAAACGATCGGCGCCAAGCGATAGACCAGCCCAAGCTCGCCCATCGTGTCGACGACATAGATATCGTCCTTGTCCTCCGGCAACCGTCCCTGCGACCGCAGTGTCGCTGAGAGACCACCGGCATTCGCGATCTCCACGATGCCGGGGCCGCGATCCGGATGCCGCGGCGCGATGATCGTGAGCAGCCGCGGAAAACTGTGCCGCAGCCGGCGGTGCGTCTCGACCAGGGCGGTCTCCTC
>JAXDNZ010000390.1:0-3737 GCA_034669185.1 Hyphomicrobiales bacterium | reverse complement strand
CCGCGATTGCTGGCGCAAGTCGGATGCATTCACCCCGGATTTCGCTGCGCTCAATCCGGGCTACGGGCTGGCCAATTCACATCCGCGATGGATCGCCGGCGGTGTCGCGCCGGTCCGCGCGCCGTGCGATAATGAAGGAAGAATCACCCACAGGGAGCGAAACATCATGCGCGCAGCATTTGTCGGATCCGGGCTCATCGCCCTCGCCTTCGGGCTCGGCCTCACCGCCGCCCAGGCGCTCGTGCTCAAGCCAAGCCTGCCGACCGTGGAATCCGCCGCGACGCCGGCCGCCATGTGCGGCCGCACCTGCCGCAGCGGTGGCCGCTACATTCCGGGCCCGCCGGAAGTCTGCGCCGCCCAAGGCCTCGAATACTGCGGCTCGAGCCGTGAACGGCGCGATGAGCGGCGTGAAGAGAAGCGCTGCACCACGACCCGGATCGTGCGTCCCGACGGCACCACGATCACGAAGCGGTCCTGCGACTAGCGCCGTAGTGCCGTAGCCCGGATTGAGCGAAGCGAAATCCGGGAAAAGACTTGCGGCAGAGCGCAAGAGTGCGGTCTGGAATTGTTAGCCGCGACTGCTGGCGCAAGCCGGATTCATTCGCCCCGGATTTCGCTGCGCTCAATCCGGGCTACGAACCGACCTATCGCGGTCGCAGCAGCGTCGGCAGCGGCCATTCCATCGTCTGCCGGCCGTTCTTGAACGCCGCTACCGGCTGCGCGATCTCGGCGACCGCCTGCTGCGGCGTCTGCGCGTCGAGGATCACGACGTCGGCCGGGTTGCCGACCGCAAAGCCGTAGTCCTTCAGGTTGAGGAGCCGCGCCGAGCGGTCGGTCAGCATGCGGAAGCATTCGGCGAGCGCCGCCGCCCGGTCGACCTGCAGCACATTGGCGTAGAGGTTCGCCATGCGGATGAGCGAGCAGTCGCCATAGGGCGTCGCCGGATTGAGGATGTTGTTGTTCGACAGCGAGCAGTTGACGCCGTGCTCGCACAGCACGTTCGCGTCGGCGACGCCGCGCACGACCGAATGGTCGCGGTCGCGCCCCATCAGGAACAGATCGGTCGCCGGCAACACCGTGACGGCGATGCCTGAGTCGGCCATCTGGCGCGCGAGCGTCGCGAGGTCGGCGGGCGGCAGCAGCGAGAGCTTGGCCATGTGGCCGACGACCACGCGGCCGCCGCGCCGGTATCGATCGGTCAGTTCGCGCACCAGATGGATGTTCATGGCCTCCGGCGTGTTGCCGACGTCGAGATGGATGTCGATGTCGACGTCGAACTCGCGCGCGAGTTCGAAGATGCGGGCGATCTGTCCCGCCTCGTCGGTGTCGTAGCGCGGCGCGCCGCCGATCACCTTCGCGCCACGCCGCAGCCCCTCGACCAGCAGTTCGTCGGTTCCCGGATAGCTGATGAGCCCTTCCTGCGGAAACACGCAGATCTCGATGTCGATCGCCCACTTGTACGCATCGATCAGCGACTCGACGCCCTGATAGCCGCGCATGCCGATGCCGGGATCGACCTCGACCTGGGTGCGCAGCCGCGTCGTGCCGTGCTTGATGCAGTCCTCGAGCGTATGCGCGGCGCGCGCGCGCACGTCCTCGACCGACATGGCGGCCTTGAGCGGCGTCACGCCCTTGACCGGGCTCAAGCTACGCCGGTCCTGCGGCGTGCAACGGTCGATGATGCGCGACTTGTCGAGGTGGATGTGCGTCTCGACCAGACCCGGGCAAGCGAGCTTTCCGCCGGCCTCATAGACCGGCGCATCGGCGGCGATCCTCGGCGCGATCGCCGCGATGCGGCCGCGCTCGACGCCGATGTCCATCGGCTCGCCCGCCCGGTCGGACAGACGCGCATTGCGGATGATGAGGTCCATGTTTCCTCCCACCGCTCATGCCCGCGAAAGCGGGCATCCAGCTTTGCCAAGAACTGGGTCCCCGCTTCCGCGAGGACGAGCGGGCGTGAGCATCCCGCTACTCGATCTTGATGCCCGCGCCCTTGATGATCGGCCACCACTTCTCGATCTCGGCCTTGTAGAACGCGCCGAGCGCCTCGGAGGTCTGCATCGCGGGCGGCGGAATGTCCTGGCCGAGCCTCGCAAGCTTCTCCCTGACGGCCGGATCGGCGAGCGCCTCTTGGGCGGCGGCGGAGAATTTCGCGATCACCTCCTTCGGCGTGCCCTTCGGCATCCACAGGCCGAACCACGAGATCACGTAGACACCGGGCGCGCCGGCCTCGTCGACGGTCGGGATATCCGGCGCGGAGGCAAGCCGCTTGCTGTCGGCGACCGCGAAGGCGCGCAACTGCCCCTGGCGAATGTACGGCAATGCGCTGATCGCCTGGTCGATCGACAGATCGATATGGCCGGCGACCACGTCGCGCATCACGTCGGACGAGCCCGCCTTGTAGGGCACGAACGTGAACGACGTGCCGGTGACCTTCTGGAAATAGATGCCGCCGATGTGCTGGCCGGAGCCGGCGCCGCCGGTGCCTTCGGTCGCCTTGTCGGGATTGGCCTTGAGCCACGCGATCAGCTCGGCGAGGGTGTTCGCCGGCAGGGTATTTTTGCCGACCACGACGTAAGGATTGTTGGGCAGCAGCGCGACCGGTTCGAAATCCTTCAGCACGTCATACTGCAACGTGTAGGTGGCCCCATTGACCACATGCGAGGGCCAGTTGCCGATGCTGACGGTGTACCCGTCGGGCGCCGCGCGCACCGCGCGAGCGACGCCGATCGTGCCCGACGCTCCCGTGACGTTTTCAATGATCACCGGCTGGCCAAGCGACAGCCGCATCGGCTCGCTGAGTATCCGCGCCAGCGTGTCGACCGGCCCGCCCGCGCCGAACGGCACGATCATTGTTATGGGTCGCGTTGGATAGGTTTGGGCGGCTGCCGCGGCGATAGATACCAGCGTAGCGGCCGCGACAAGGGACAGTCTTCGCATTTTCTCTCCGTTGAATGCGCAGCCCGGCCTCTGCGATATTTCTCACGAGTGGCACGTATCGCTAAACCCGTACAGGCCCTTTGTTGACGGGCTTGAGCGGCAATCCGTCTTCTTGGGACGGAATTTTTCAGGTGGGTGCGCGGGTCACGCACGCGCATGATGCGCCGGCGAGTGTTGGCCATTATCACTCCGCCTTGATGTTGGCTCCTTTGATGATCGGCCACCATTTCTCGATCTCGGCCTTGTGATGGAGCGCGAGAGCCTCCGGTGTCTGCTGCTCGCGTGCGGGAATTTCCTGGCCAAGCTCCTCCAGGCGCTTGCGCACGGTGGCGTCGGCCAGGGAGTCGGCAACGGCAGCGCCAAGCTTTGCAACCACATCCTTCGGCGTTCCCTTCGCCACCCAGAGCCCATGCCACACGGAGATATAGAAACCCGGCAATCCGGCCTCGTCGACGGTCGGGATTTCGGGCGCCGAGGCGAGCCGCGTCTTTGCCGTCACGGCATAAGCCTTGATCTTGCCGCCTTGCACTTGCGGCAGCGAATTCGACGCCTGGTCGAACATCAGATCGATCTGTCCGGCGAGGATGTCCTGCATCGCGGGCGCGGCGCCGCGGTATGGAATGATTTGGAGACGGGTATCGGTCGCCTTCTGGAAATAGGCGCCGGCCACGTGGGATGGGCTGCCGGCGCCCGAGCTTGCAAAGGTCGCCTTATCCGGGTTGGCTTTGAGCCAAGCGATCAGCTCCTGCAGCGTCTTGGGCGCCAGCGCTTCCTTGCCGACCAGGAGCTGCGGATTG
>JAXDNZ010000389.1:0-3488 GCA_034669185.1 Hyphomicrobiales bacterium | reverse complement strand
AAGCCTGCGGCGGATGGCAAGCCGGCCGCGAAAGCAACGTCGTCAAAGAAGCCGACTGCAAAAGCGAAGGCCACCAAAGGGACCCGTAAAAAGGTCGTCGCCGCCGAATAGTGCCTTGGACTGGTTCGCGCCCATCGATCTCTACTGCGAACGCACCGCGCCGGGGCTGTTCAACGAACCGCTCAACGCGGTGTCCAATGCCGCGTTCTTCGTCGCGGCCGCGATCGCGGCGCATGTTGCCTTGCGCAGTCTGGGTGCACGCGCCGACCGTTTCCTCTGGCTGCTGATCGGGCTGGTCGCCGTGATCGGTGCCGGCTCGACCGCGTTCCACATGTTCGCCAACCGCTGGTCGCTGATCGCCGACGTCGCGCCGATCACCGCGTTCATCTACGCGTTCTTTCTCTACGCGATGCGCCGCTTCATCGGCCTGACCTGGCCGTGGTCGCTCGCCGCGACTGCCCTGTTCTTCATCGCATCCTATCTGTTCGCATCGGCCATTCCGGTCGGCACATTGAACGGCTCGGGGAGCTATCTGCCTGCCTTCATCGGTCTGCTGGGTCTCGGCGCGTATCTGTTCAGCCGCGCATCTCCGCCCGGACGCTGGCTCATCGCCGCCGCCGCTGTATTCCTGGTCTCGCTCACGTTGCGCACCATCGACCTGATGGTCTGCACATGCCTTCCGAGCGGCACGCACTGGGCTTGGCACGGCCTCAACGCCGTCGTCTTGTTCCTCGCACTGACCACTGCCGTCCGCTTCGGTGCGCCGAACCGACTGGCGAACAACCCTCATCAAGCATAACCTCACACTCATCTTGACCAAGTCCGCAAAACAACAACGCCCGCACGCCCTGCCCTCGCGGGACGACTTGCTCGCTTTCATCGGCACGCACAAGGGAAAGGCCGGCGTGCGCGAGATCGCGCGTGCGTTCAGCCTCAAGAATAACGACCGCGCCTGGCTCAAGCGCATGCTGCGCGAGCTTGCCGACAATGGCGCGATCGAGAGTCGGCGCAAGAAGCTGCATCACGCCGGCACTCTGCCCTCGACCGTGCTCGCCGACATCACCGGGCGCGACGCTGACGGCGAATTGGTCGCGGTGCCGACCGAGTGGGATACCGACGCGCATGGCGAGCCGCCGCGCATCCGCCTGCACGTGCCGCGCAAGGCGCGGCCGGGCGACGTCCCCGGCGTGGGCGACCGTGTGCTGCTTCGCGCCGACGAGACCGGCGAAGACGGCGACGCCATCCGCTACACCGGCCGCGTCATAAAGATCCTCGACCGCGCAAAGCAACGCCAGATCGGCGTCTTTCGCGCGCTTCCGAACGGGGGCGGACGCGTCGTTCCGGTCGACAAGAAACAGCTCGGCCGCGAGCTCAACATTCCGGCCGGCATGACTGGCGATGCGCAGGACGGCGACCTGATCGCGGTCGACGTCGCGAAAGCGGGCCGCTATGGGCTCCCGACCGCGCATGTCAAGGAGCGGCTCGGGTCGCTCAAGAGCGAGCGCGCCGTCAGCCTGATCGCCATTGCGGCGCACGACATTCCGAGCGTGTTTCGGCGCGAGGCGCTCGCCGAAGCCGAGGAGGCGCGCCCGGCCGGCCTGCAGGGCCGCGAGGACTGGCGCGCGTTGCCGCTTGTCACCATCGACCCTATCGACGCCAAGGATCACGACGACGCGGTGTTCGCCGAACCCGCCAGTGACGCGAAGAACGCCGGCGGCTTCACCGTGACGGTCGCGATCGCAGACGTTGGACACTACGTGACGCCAGGCTCCGGACTTGACCGCGAAGCGCTGGCGCGCGGCAACTCTGTCTATTTCCCCGACCGCGTCGTGCCGATGCTGCCCGAGCGTATCTCCAACGATCTCTGCTCGCTGCGGCCGCACGAAGATCGGGCGGCCTTGGCCTGCCGGATGGTGATCGGTGCGGATGGACGCAAGCGCAGCCACACCTTCCATCGCGTGCTTATGCGCTCGGCCGCGAAGCTGAATTACGCGCAGGCGCAAGAGGCGGCAGATGGAAACCCCGACGAGACCACACGGCCGCTTCTCTCCCGCGTGATCGACCCGCTTTATGCGGCCTATCGCGCGGTACAGCGCGAACGCAACGAGCGCCAGCCGCTCGATCTCGACCTGCCAGAACGCAAGATCGTTCTGAAGGCCGATGGCACCGTGGACCGGGTTATCACTCCGCCACGCCTCGACGCACACCGGCTGATCGAGGAGTTCATGATCCTCGCCAACGTCGCGGCGGCCGAGACGCTGGAGCGCGCGCGCGTGCCGCTGATCTATCGCGTACACGACGAGCCATCGCCAGAAAAGATCGAGGCGCTGCGCGAGTTCATGGCGACGCTCGACATCAAGCTCACCAAGGGTCAGGCGATGCGCCCGGCCGATTTCAACCGCATTTTGTCGCGCGTGCGTGGCACCGAGCACGAGCAACTTGTCAACGAGGTGGTGCTGCGCACACAAGCGCAGGCCGAGTACGCGGCCGAGAACTACGGCCATTTCGGGCTCAACTTGCGCCGCTACGCGCACTTCACCTCGCCAATCCGCCGCTATGCCGATCTCGTCGTGCATCGCGCGTTGATCCGGGCGCAGGGCTTCGGCTCGGATGGCCTACCCAGCAGCCAGGATGTGCGCTCCCTGGGCGAGATCGCGGCGCGCATCTCGGCGGCCGAGCGTCGCGCCATGAAAGCCGAGCGCGAGACGGTCGACCGGTTGATCGCACATCACCTTGCCGACCGCATCGGCGCCACGTTCGCGGGCCGCATCAGCGGCGTCACGCGCGCAGGGCTGTTCGTGAAGCTCGACGAGACCGGCGCCGACGGCTTCGTCCCCGCGCGCACGGTCGGGGCGGACTACTACCGCTATCACGAGGCTCAGCACGCCTTGATCGGGGACAAGACCGGCGAGACCTATCGGCTCGGCGACCGCGTCAGCGTCAAGCTGGTCGAAGCGGCGCCGGTCGCGGGCGCATTGCGATTCGAGCTTTTGTCGGAAGGACGCTATGACGTGTCGCGCAAGCGCGGCAAAGTCGCCCGCGAGCGTCGTGGCTCCGAACGTCCTGCACCAGGCAAGCAGCGACGCGGCCGTCCCCACAGGTAACGACACCCTCATGAACGATCAGTCCGAGCGCCTGACCAAGACCAAGCGCGACCAGACTCATCCGAACTTGCGGCCGCGCGACGCCGCGACCTTGATCCTGGTTGATCGCTCCGGCCCGACGCCAAGAGTGCTGCTCGGCAAGCGTCATGACGGCCTGAAATTCATGGCCGGAAAGTATGTGTTTCCCGGCGGACGCATGGAGCCGGGTGACCGGAACATGCCGGTGGCCAGCAGCCTCGACCCGCACGCGGAAGCCCGCCTGATGCGTCGCGTGACGCGACCGAGCCCCGACAAGGCGCGTGCGCTCGCGCTTGCGGCGATCCGCGAGACATTCGAGGAGACGGGCCTGCTGCTTGGAAAGCGGACGGAGAAAATGCCCATCGT
>JAXDNZ010000388.1:0-3537 GCA_034669185.1 Hyphomicrobiales bacterium | reverse complement strand
CGGATGTCGACACCGCAGTGCGAAAATTCGCTGATTCAATGGTTTGGCCCGCAAAAACGCGCGCCCTTGGTCCGCGCTTGGTCCGCCCTTGGGCCGCCCCTGGTGCCCACTTCTGCCCACCATACGCCATTGATGTGGGCCGAAACCCATATTCCGGCGACCAGCCATGCGCGGCATCGGCACCAAAAAGTCCATCATCGCGGGATCAAACCCAAACCCACACCTTCTTCCCACCAAAGTGGTGGGACCTTTTGTGGTTGACCCGCAAGTGTCGACTTGGTTCGCTCAGTCCAAGGCTCCGGCACGAACGAGCCATCGAGGAATGCGCCATGAACGATGCCATCCTGCAGGAAATCTCCGATTTCTGCCGCCAGAGCGGACTGGCGGAATCCACCTTCGGCCGCCGCGCCGTGAACGACGGCAAGCTCGCGAGCCGCCTGCGCAACGGCGGGCGGATCACCACCGATACGCTGGAACGCATCCGCGCGTTCATGGCGAGCCACGCCGGCAAGGCAGCGCTCACGCGTCCGCTTGTGATCAGCCGCGCCGCGGCGCCGCCGCGTGCCACACCGTCACGGTTTCCGGCCGCCGCGCGCGGCCCCGACGATCCGCAGCGCAATTTCCGCTTCTTCGACAACCGGCAGAAGTATCTCCTGTTCGTGAACACCTGCTCGGAGAAGTGGGTGGTGGCGAGCCGGGTTGCACTCGAGCTCGGCAACATCCATCCGCGCCCGCCGGCGGTGCGCGTGTTCGATGCCGGCGTCGGCGACGGCTCCGTGCTCACGCGTGTGATGCGCTCGATGCACGACCGCTTTCCGCACATGCCGTTCTATGCGGTCGGCAAGGAGATCAGCCTGGAGGACATCCGCCTCACCCTGCAGAAGATGGCGGATCGCTTTCTCGAACACCCCGCGACCGTGCTTGTACTGACGAACCTCGCCTATGCGGACGCGCCGTGGCTGCACGTCAAATCACTGAGCGCGGCCTCCAGCCTCGTGTGGCACGAGATGCCATTGACCGGCGACACCGCGCACAAGTTCGAATCCCAGATCATGGACCTCGAACCGTTCCTGGCCGAGAACTGGAAAGCGGGCGTCAGCCCGCGAACCGGCAATCCGGTCTATGAGCGGCCCGTGGTGCTGGTGATCTACCGCGACGACCACAAGTTCCTGCTCGACCCGATCATCCCGCGGCCGGGCGGCACCGTCGCGAACTACGACCTCGTGATCGCGTCGCAGCCCTACCGCGCGCGCGCCTCGCTCGACTTCAAGGCAAAGCGCGTGATCGCACCGCTCGCGCGCGCGCTCGGGCCCGGCGGTCGCATGCTCGCGATACATTCCTACGGCCACGACCCCGGGATGGAGATCATCCGCAGGATGTGGCCCGACGACAATCCGTTCACCACCGACCGGCATCAGATCCTGAAAGCCGTGAAGCAGGATCTCGGACCCGCGGGACGCGATCTCAACTTCAACGCCTATGCGGACAACCGCTCGGTGTTCCGCTACGACATGCACACGCTGCCGTCGGAGATTTCCGAGTCGATCGGCACATCGACGTTGTTCGCGGCCTGGAACGCGGCCATTTACGTCGCGCAAATCGAGGATGACCGGCTCGGCGGCGTCGTCAGTGATGGCCGCTATCTCGATGCCACCCGCGAGGTGCTGCGTCAGCACGGCGGGCTCTGGTTCTACGACGAGTCCTACGTGATCTCGCGCAGGCGGGATTGATGCTGACGCTCGCGACCGGGGTACCCCCGCAGGGGAGGGATAAGGAGAGAACCTACTTCATCCCCACCACCGCCCGCGCCTCGCCGGTCACTTCTAGGATGTGCATCCCGGTGTTGGCGCGGTCGACCACGTAGATGTAGCCGCGGTCGTCGGTCTCGACGTTGTTGCTCTGGATCGCGATCTTGCAGCGGTCCTTGCCGTCGACCTTGATGCAGCGCTTATCGGTCGCCTCCGTGATCGCCGGGATGAAGTAACCGACTTCCTTTGGCGAGTAAGGATTGCGGATATCGATCGCGCGTACGCCGGCGTTGAAGAAGGTCACGAAGGCGAGCTTGCCGTAAAATACCGGAGCCATGCTCTCGTTCGAGGAATGCGCGCCGAAGCGGCCGCCGCGCGAGCAGAAATTCCCCGCAGCCTCCGAGGCCGTGTAGTTCGAGACCACCATCGGGTATTTCTCGATCGTCGCATCGACGAACCACACCATCTGCCGGGTCTCGCCGCGCTCGCACTCGTTGACCAGCGACTCGTCGACGATCATCACCATGTCGCGTTGCGCGCCGGCCTGATCCTTGGCGAACTCCGGGATCGCGATCCTGCCGAGCGGATAGACAGTGTGCGCGCCGACCAGCGGCGACATGTGCAACTCGCCGATCACCGGCGCACGCAGATTCTCCGGCGTTGGCTCGGCCGGGCCCTTCAGCAGCTTCTCGCGGTCGACGATCTGGAGGACGCCGCCCTTGTTGGTGCCGTAACCGAAATAGACGCGGTTGCCCTGCGGTCCGGTCGAGATCGGCCCGTGCAGCTCGGTCGGCACCGTACCGGTCGAGCCCGGCTCCTGCCCCGGCAGGCCGAAATCGCGGATGTGCTTCGGGCTCCCGGGGTCGCTCAGGTCATAGACCTGCGTCATACGGCGCGTGCGCCAGTCGGGCAGGCCGGAAACCAGGTAGGCGATGCCGGTGTCGCACTCCCACCAGTTCTTGTGCGTGTCCTTCAGCGCACCGCCGATGCGCGAAATCAGCTTCGGCGCCGCCGGATCGGTCGTGTCCCACACCTCGTGCGCTCGCCCGCCGAAGACGCGCAGCATGTAGGTCCTGGCCGGGTCGCCCTTGGGCAGGCTCTTGCCGTCGCACACGCGCACCATCTGGGCGCCGCCGTCCTCGTAATTCCCTTCGAGGCCGGGGATGTGTTTGAGGTATTTCGGACTGGCCGGGTCGGTGACGTCGACCAGCGACGTGCCGTTGAACTCGGCCTCGCCGGTCAGCTTGTTGACAGGTTTCGGCACGTCGGGCGTGCCGCCGTGATGGCCGATATAGGCGATGTAGCGGTCACCCTGCTTGTGAATGGTCGGCTGATAGGCGCTGCGCGCCTGGAGGTCGCTGTGCCCCACGAGGCGCATGTTGGAAGCCTCGGGCGGATCGCCGACCTTTTGCGATTGCGCGATCGCTGGTGCGATCAACAGCGGCGCGAATGCAAGCGCGAGCACGTATGGACGACCCATAGCCTTCCTCCGCATGTCGTTATTGTGAGGAATATTACTGCTCCATTCGTCCCCGCGAAAGCGGCCCAGGTGGTCGTCCACCCGCGCTCGGGGGCGATCCAGTAGCCAATCGGCCGACTGGTGTGTACTGGATGGCCGCTTTCGCGGGCATGACGACGGAATTAAGCCGATGGACAACGACCTTCTCGACCGCCTCGCGATCCGCCAGCTCGTCGAGGACTGGGCCGTCCTCCGTGACGCGCGCCTGTGGGATCGGTTCCGCACCGTGTGGCACGACGACGGCGTGATGCAGGCAACCTGGTTCCAAGG
>JAXDNZ010000387.1:0-2723 GCA_034669185.1 Hyphomicrobiales bacterium | reverse complement strand
TTCACAATAGACGGCGGCCCTTGATGAACGGTCGCCGCACGATTCCTTGGCGAGGGAAACTCATGGCTAAGCTCAACATCAACGGCCAAGTGCACGACGTGCAGGCGGAGCCTGACACGCCGCTGTTGTGGGTCATCCGCGAGCAGGTCGGCCTGACCGGCACGAAATACGGCTGCGGCGTCGCCCAATGCGGCGCCTGCTCGGTGCACATCAACGGCGAGGTGGTACGCTCCTGTTCGCTCCCGTTGTCAGCCGTGAAAGCGACCGACCAGATCGTCACCATCGAGGGGCTCTCGCCCGACTCCTCGCATCCGGTGCAGAAGGCCTGGGCCACGGTCGACGTGCCGCAATGCGGTTACTGCCAGTCCGGCCAGATCATGGCGGCCGCGGCGCTGCTCAAGAGCAATCCGAAGCCGACCGACAAGGACATCGACGAGACGATGACCAACATCTGCCGCTGCGGGACCTACCAGCGCATCCGCGAAGCCGTGCATCTCGCCGCCGGAAATCCGACCGGCCGCGCCGCCGTTCCCACCGGCAACCGGACGTAAGGGAGGCATCCATGAAAAAAATGACCTTTGGAAACGGCCAGCGCCTCTCTCGCCGCAAGTTCGTTGTTGGCACCGCTGCGGCTGCGGCCGGCACGTTCGCACTCGGCTTCAAGGCGCCGTTCGTCACCGGCGCCGCCGCGCAAACCGGCCCGACGGAAGTGAACATCTGGGTCGCGGTCCAGCCGGACGACAGTTGCGTGATCCGCGTGGCGCGCTCCGAGATGGGCCAGGGCACGATCACCGGACTCGCCCAGCTCGTCGCCGAAGAGCTGGAATGCGACTGGAAGAAGGTCTCGACCGAAGGCATCAGCCCGGGCCGCAACCTCGCAAGCAAGCGCGCCTGGGGCGAAATGGGCACCGGCGGCTCGCGCGGCATCCGCACCTCGCAGGATTACGTCCGCCGTGGCGGTGCCGCGGCGCGCATGATGCTGCTGCAGGCGGCCGCGGACGAGTGGAAGGTGCCCCCCAGCGAACTGACCGTATCGGATGGTGTCATCACGCATGCCGCCTCGAACCGCGCGACCAGCTACGGCCGGGTCGCGGCTGCCGCCGCGAAACTGACCCCGCCCGATCTCAAGACGATCCAGCTCAAGGATCCGAAGGACTGGAAGATCGCCGGCAAGCCGCTGAAACGGCTCGACACCTCCGACAAGCTCAACGGCTCGAAGGTTTTCGCGATCGACGTGAAGCTGCCCGGCATGCTCAACGCCGCGATCAAGGACGCGCCGGTATTTGGCGCCAAGGTCGTGAGCTTTGACGCGGCGAAAGTCGCCACGATGCCGGGGGTGAAGAAGGTCGTGAAGGTCAAGGACACCGCCGTTGCGGTCGTCGCCGACACCTGGTGGCATGCCAAGACCGCGCTGGACGCATTGCCGATCACTTGGGACGAGGGCGAAAACGCGAAGGTCTCGACCGCGACCATCATGGATCGGCTGATGGAGGGCCTCAACGCCGAGACCACCAACGGCGATCGCCGCAACGGCGACGCGCTTGCGGCGATCGCTGCCGCCGCCAAGAAGGTCGAGGCGACATATTCGACGCCGTTCCTCTCGCACGCCTGCATGGAGATGATGAACGCGACGGTGCGCGTCTCGGCCGACAAGGCCGAGGTGTGGGTGCCGACGCAGAACCTCGAAGCCTCGCTCGCGGCGTTGTCGGAAGCCTCCGGCGTCCCGCTCGCCAAGTGCGAGGTGCACCGGCATGACCTCGGCGGCGGCTTCGGCCGGCGCGGCGGCACGCAGGACTATGTGCATCAGGCGGTCGCGATCGCGAAGGAATTCCCGGACACGCCGGTGAAGCTGATCTGGAGCCGCGAGGAAGACCAGGCGCACGACTTCTATCGGCCGATCTCGGTCGCCAAGATGTCGGCGGGACTCGACGAGAAGGGCAACCTCACCGGCCTGCATGTGCGCATATCGGGCCAGTCGATCAACGCCTGGCTCAATCCGACCGGCATCGTCAACGGCCGGGACATGCGCCAGCTCCAGGGCTACGCGGTGGAGCCCGGTGATGCACAGCTCGGCTATGCCGTGCCGAACCTGCTGATCGAATACGTGATGCGTAACACGCATGTGCCGGTCGGCCCCTGGCGTGGGGTCAACACCAACCAGAACGGCATCTACATGGAGTGCTTCATCGAGGAGTGCGCGCGGGCAGCGGGCAAGGACTCGCTCGAATTCCGCCGCGCCTTGATGGGCAACTACCCCAAGCATCTCGCGGTGCTCAACGCCGCCGCCGAGAAGGGCGACTGGGGCAAGCCGCTGCCCGCGGGCGTTCATCGCGGCATCGCGCAATTCATGGGCTACGGCAGCTACTCGGCCGCGACGGCCGAAGTTTCGGTCGACGCCAAGGGAAAGGTGAAGGTGCACCGCATGGTGCTCGCGCTCAATTGCGGGCATGCGGTCAACCCGCACCAGATCGCCGCGCAGGTCGAGGGCTCGGTGGCTTACGGGCTTTCGGCGGCGTTCTACGGCGAGATGCCGGTCGAGAACGGACGCATGACCAGCCTGAATTTCGACAGCTACGAGATTCTGCGTCTCGCCGACATGCCGAAGGTCGAGACCGTGATCGTGCCGACGCACGACTTCTGGGGGGGCGTCGGCGAGCCGACCATCTGCGTGGTCGCGCCCGCGGTGCTCAATGCGATCCAGGCTGCGACCGGCAAGCCGGTGC
>JAXDNZ010000386.1:0-5005 GCA_034669185.1 Hyphomicrobiales bacterium | reverse complement strand
GCGGTCTCCTTCACCGGCTCGCTGGTCACCTTCGCCAAGCTGCAGGAGCTGATCACCGGACGGCCGATCACCTTCCCGGGAAGCGCTCCGGTCACCTCGATCGTCGC
The DNA here is from genome assembly GCA_034669185.1 of Hyphomicrobiales bacterium. Lineage (GTDB taxonomy): Bacteria > Pseudomonadota > Alphaproteobacteria > Rhizobiales > Xanthobacteraceae > PALSA-894. Next base: position 4,898 of record JAXDNZ010000386.1, on the reverse strand, counting down.
CTTGGGCAGCGTGGGCCTTGCGGTGGCGGTGGTCACGAGCCGGGACAGCGCGCTGCTCTACGGCCTGGCCGCCGCAGCCGCCGTACTGGGATTCCTGTTCGTGCTGCCCGTCGGCGGCGCCGATGTGCCGATCGTCATCTCGCTGCTGAACGCGTTCACCGGCCTCACGGTCGCCGCCGGCGGCTACGTGCTCGGCAACACGCTGCTGCTGGTGGCCGGCACGCTCGTCGGCGCATCCGGCACGCTGCTCACCATCCTGATGGCCCGCGGCATGGGCCGCTCGGTCGTCAACACCCAGTTCGGTGCCCTCAAGGGCGGCTCGACGCTGGGTGCGGGTGAGGCGAGCGATCGTCCCGTGCAGTCGGCCGGCCCCGAGGACGTCGCGGTCATGCTCGGCTACGCCGACCGCGTCATCATCGTGCCGGGCTACGGCCTCGCGGTCGCCCAGGCACAACACACCCTGCGTGAGCTCGTGGAGCTGCTCCAGGCACGCGACATCGAGGTCGACTACGCCATCCACCCGGTCGCCGGACGCATGCCCGGCCACATGAACGTGCTGCTCGCCGAAGCGAACGTGCCGTACGACGAGGTGTTCGAGCTCGAGGACATCAATTCGGAATTCGCGCAGGCCGATGTCGCGTTCGTCATCGGTGCGAACGACGTGACCAATCCGGCCGCCGAAGAAGACAAGAGCTCGCCGATCTACGGCATGCCGGTGCTGCAGGTGTGGAAGGCCGGCACCGTGATGTTCATCAAGCGCTCGCTCGCCTCCGGCTACGCCGGCATCGACAACACGCTTTTCTATCGCGACAACACCATGATGCTGCTCGGCGACGCCAAGAAGATGACCGAAGAGGTCGTCAAGGCGTTGTGAGGGCGAATTGGCGCGCGCCGAAAGCCAGAGTGGCGTCTGGTCTATCCGCACGCATCCGGCAAGCGCCGCAGTCACTCCGGATGCCCACATAGCGAGGGCAGTCGATGTCCTCCCTGAAATGGATCGCGCTTCTGTTTGCGGCCGGCTATCTCGGCCTCGCCGCGCTGACGTATCTGGCGCAGCGCGCGCTCATGTATTTTCCCGAGACCGTACGCACCGCACCGGCAGCGGCCGGCTTGCCGCAGGCCGAGGAAGTCGTGCTCGACACCGTCGACGGCGAGAAGATCATCGTGTGGCACGTGCCGCCGCGCGGCGAGCAGCCGGCCGTTCTTTACTTCCACGGCAACGGCGGCGCGTTGCAGCATCGCGTGTCGCGCTTCCGCAAGCTGGCGGCCGACGGTGTCGGGCTCGTTGCGCTGAGCTACCGCGGCTATGGCGGCTCGACCGGCAAGCCGACCGAGAAAGGCCTCATCACAGACGCAGGTGCGGTCTACGACTTCGCGGCGTCGCGCTACCCGGCAGATCGGATTGCGCTATGGGGCGAGTCGCTCGGCACCGGCGTCGCCGTCGCGCTTGCCGCCGAGAAGCCGGTCGCCCGGATCATGCTCGATGCGCCGTTCACCTCGGCGGTCGACGTCGCGAGCGGGATCTACTGGTTTCTGCCGGTTCGCTTCCTGATGAAGGACCCATTCCGCTCCGACGACCGCATCGGCAAGGTCACGGTGCCGGTCCTCATCATGCACGGCGAGCGCGACACCGTCGTGCCGATCCGTTACGGCGAACGGCTCTACGAGATGATCCGTGCGCAAAAGCGCTTCGTGCGCTTTCCCGAAGGCGGCCACAACGATCTTGACCAGTTCGGCGCGACCGAGACGGCGCTGCGCTTCCTTGCCCAAGATGCAAACCAGGAAACAAACAAAGACACGAAACCCCAGCCGTAATCGCCGACCGTCCCCGGCGCCTGGGGCACGTACTTCTGGGCTGATCCGAAGGAGAAGCTGTTCGCGATCTGGATGACGCAATCGCCGGCGCAGCGGTTACAGGCCGCTCATCCACAGCTTCGTCATGCAGAAGCGTCTCCGAACCGGCGAACGGCGAATGACCACACACGCCACGGCTGAAATCTGCCGCGGACCGGCTAGACTGGCCGGCATGCTGGCAAACGAGCGCCCGGGATCCGGCGTGCGACGCGGCGAGGTGATCGCCGCGCTCTCGCTCGCAACCGATCTCGCGATGGGCCAGCCGGTCGAGTTCGCGCTCAAGTCCTGCGTGCTCGCAACGCGCATCGGCAAGATGCTGGGGCTCAGGCCGGAGGAGCTCTCCGAGATCTATTACCACGCGCTGCTGCGCTACATCGGCTGCAATGCCGAAACCCATGCGATGGCAGCGTTGTTCGGCGACGAGCTCGATTTCCGCCGCGACTTCGCGCTGATCGATATGGGCCGCGCCGCCGAAATGGCGTCGCTGGTGTTCGGCTATCTGCGCCGCGCCCATGCGGGCACCGGCATGTTCGCCATGGTGGCGGGGGTGGCGCGCGGGCTCGTCGCCAGCCAGAAGGCCGCTGCCGAGAACATCGCCGGCCATTGCGAGGTCGCTGAGCGGCTGGCCGAGCGGTTGTCGCTGAGCGCCGGCGTGCGCCGAAATCTGGGCCAGATCTACGAGCGCTGGGACGGGCGCGGGCTGCCGCGCGGCTTGAAGGGCGAGGCGATCGCGCCTGCCGTGCGCGTCGTGTCGTTCGCGCAGGATGCGATCGTACTGCGCGCCGCCTATGGAGTTGATGCGGCGCATGCGAAGCTCGAAGCGCGGGCGGGAAGCGCCTACGAGCCGCGCCTCATGGAGCGATATCTCAAGCGCGCCGATGAACTGACGGCCGGCCTCGACGACACCTCGTGGGACGATGTGCTGGCGCTCGAACCGGAGCCGCAGGCCATGCTCTCGCAGGCCGAGTTCGATGCCGCATGTCTTGCGATGGCGGATGTCGCGGACCTGAAGTCTCCCTACTCGGTCGGCCACTCGCGCGCAGTTGCGCGGCTTGCCGCGGAAGCCGCACGGCGTTGCGGCCTGCCCGAGGCCGACGCGACCGATCTCGCGCGTGCGGGCCTCTTGCACGATATCGGCCAGGTGGGCGTGCCGGTGCGCATCTGGCTCAAGGCCGGCGCCCTGAACGACAGCGAATGGGAACAGGTGCGGCTGCATTCATATTACGGAGAGCGCGTGCTCGCGCGCCCGGCTGCGCTCGCGCGGCTCGGCGCGATTGTCGCGCAGCACCATGAACGACTCGACGGCTCGGGCTATCATCGCGGCGCGCGCGGAGGAGCATTGACGCCGCACGGCAGGATCCTTGCCGCGGCGGAGGCCTACCAGAACAAGGTCGAGCCGCGCCCGCATCGCGCCGCGATGCCGGCGCAGGCGGCAGCCGACGCGCTCAAGCGCGAGGCGCGCGACGGCAAACTCGGCGCAGAGGCGGTCGGCGCGGTGCTTGCGGCCGCCGGCCATGCGGTGCCGGTGCACCAGGAGATGGTCGCGGGCCTGACCGCGCGCGAGATCGACGTGCTGCGCGCGATCGCGCGCGGGCACTCGACCAAGGAAATCGCCCGCACGCTCGGCATCTCGCCCAAGACGGTCGATAACCACACCCAGAACGTCTACGCCAAGATCGGCGTGAAGACGCGTGGCGGGGCGACGCTGTTTGCGATCGAACACGGCCTGTGCGGATAGGATCACGGACAACGGATAGGGAATCCTCCTCAGGCGCGCCCTCCCGCGCGCCGCTAGCCTTCCGAACATCGCAACACCGTTCGGAGGAACGATCATGAGCAAATCCAATCTCGCGCTGGCGCAGGGCAACCCCAATATCGGCCTGATCCAGAGCCTTTACGCCGCCTTCGGGCGCGGCGACATCGCCGGCATCGTCGCATCGACCACGCCCGACGTCGTCTGGGGCCTCGACGGCCGCACGCAGGACGTGCCGATGCTTGGCAAGTTCAACGGCCAGGCGGGCGTCCAGGCGTTCTTCAAGGTCCTCGCCGAGACGCACGACATCACGTCGTTCACGCCCGAAGAATTCTACGCCGACGCCGACAAGGTGTTCGTCATCGGCCGCTACAGCTGGACCATGAAGCCGAGCGGCCGCGCGGGCTCTTCCGACTGGCTGCACGTGTGGACGATCCGCAGCGGCAAGGTCGCAAGCATGCGCTCGCTCAACGACACGGCGCTGCTGGCGGAAGCCTGGCGCGGCTGAGTATCAGCGGAGCGTCAAAACGCCTGATACGACTGCCCGACCCGGCCGCCGACGCGGGCGAAGCCCTTCTTCGCGGGGTCGTGCTCCTTGTTGATATTGATCGCCTTGGCGTAGGAGGCGGCCGCCTTCTCCTTCTCGCCGAGGCGCTCATAGGCAAGTCCGCGGCTGGTCCACGCGTTGATGCTCTGCGGCTCGAGCTGCACGGCGTCGTCGAGATCGCCGGCCGCGGCCTTCGCGTCGCCGAGTGCGAGTTGGCTCAAGCCGCGCGCGATGCGCGGCTCGGCCTGCTGCGGGGTCAGCCCGATCGCGGTCGAGAAGTCGTCGATCGCGAACTTGTGCTGGTTCTGCGCCTGATAGAGGAGCCCGCGATTGTAATAGGCCTGTGCGCTGTTCGGGCTGATCTGGATGGCGCGGTTGTAGTCGTTGAACGCCTCGAGCGCGTGGCCCTGCTGACGGTAGACCATGCCGCGGCCGAGATAGGCAGTGGCGTAGCTCGCGTCGAGCTGCAGCGCCTTGTTGTAGTCGGCGAGCGCGAGGTCGAGCTTGTTGATCTGGCGCTGCACCTGTCCGCGATTGGCGTAGGCCTGCGCGTAGTTCGGGTCGATCGCGATCGCCTTGTTGAAGTCGGCGAGCGCCTCCTGGGCGCGCCCGGCGCGGCCGAGCACGCTGCCACGCATGTTATAGGCCTGCGCATCGTTCGGATTGCGCGCCACGACATCGGAGAGCGACGCGATGTTGGCGGGCGAGGCGGCCTGGAGCTGGTCCTCGTCCTCGCTCACCGCG
>JAXDNZ010000385.1:0-2827 GCA_034669185.1 Hyphomicrobiales bacterium | reverse complement strand
GTGGGTTTGCCAGCCGGTGTGGGCGAGCACGATGTCCCCCTTGGCGAACTTTTCATTGTTCGAGGCGGCGACCTCGCTCACGGTGCCCCCTTCCATCGTCTCGCCGACGCCGACGGGCTTGGCATAGGACGGCGCGTCGCTCATGCGCCCGCGCATATACGGGTCGAGCGAGAGCCACTTGGTGCGCAGGAGCAGTTCGCCCGGTCCGGGCTGCGGCACCGGGACGTCCTCGAGGCGGAAGTCGGACGGCTTCGGCTCGCCCACGGGGCGCGATGCAAGCACGATGCGGCGGGCGGCTTCGGCCATGATGATCTCCCTGAAGACGGACAGCGTCCGGTCCGGCGCTTGCGAATCGCATATGGTTGGCCGGCTTTCTCGGCCAGGCCTTCTATATATGAATCAAAATAAGGAATTGCGCGCCTTTCACAAGGAAAGGCTGAGGAAGCAGATCCAGAAGGCGAGCGGTGCATTCGAGCACGCATTGGCGTTGCACCGGCGCGGGCTGATCGCGGATGCCCAGGCCGCCTACCGGCAAATTCTGCAAAAGGTGCCGGCGCATTTCGAAGCCCTGCACCATCTGGGCATCGCGGAATGTCAGGCCGGCCGCTTCGAGGAAGCCGACCGCATCCTGCAACAGGCTGTCAATCTGGAGCCGCGGTCCGCGGCGGCGCAGTCAAACCGCGGCGTCGTTCTGCTCGAACTCGGCCGGTTCGAGGACGCACTTGCGAGTTTCGACACGGCGCTCGCCATCGATTCCACGCTCGCCGATGCCTGGAGCAACCGCGGCAACGCGCTGACGAAACTCGGCCGCTGCGAGGACGCGGTTGCGAGCTACGACAAGGCCATTGCCCTCAAGCCCGACCATGCCGACGCGCTCGGAAACCGCGGCAATGCTCTGACCGAGTTGCGCCGTTTCGGCGAAGCGCTCGCGAGTTGCGAGAAGGCTATCGCTATCAAGCCTAATTTCGCGGATGCGCACAGCAATGCCGGCTTTGCGCTCCACGAACTCAAGCGCTCCGACGAAGCGCTTGCGAACTTCGACAAGGCGCTGGCGATCAATCCGCGGCTGGCGGCGGCCTGGCTTGGCCGCGGCAATGTCCTGCTCGACACCAATCATCTTGCGGACGCGATGGCGGCCTACCACAAGGCCCTCGCCGCGCGGCCCGACTATCTCAAGGCAATGGTCCAGCTCGCCGGCTGCCTCCTGAAACAGGGCAATGCCGAGGAAGCGATCTCCTTCTACGACAAGGCACTTGCCATCAAACCGGATTTCGCCGACGCCATCTCCAACCGCATCTTCTCACTCGACTTCATCGCAAGCGCGGGCTTTCCCGAACATCAGGAGGCGCGGCGGCAATGGTGGAACGAAGTCGGCGTGAAGATCGCCGCCGCGTCGAGGGTCAGCCACGACAACGACCGCGATCCCGCGCGCCGGCTCGTCATCGGCTATGTGTCGTCCGACTTCAACCGCCACTCCGCCGCAACGGCATTCCGGCCGGTGCTGCGCCACCACGATAAGGCCGAATTCAAGATCATCTGCTACTCGTGTTCGTTGACCAACGACGATGCGACGCAGGAATTTCGCGGCCTCGCCGATGTGTGGCGTGACGCTGCGCAATTGTCCGATGAGCAACTCGCGGCGCAAATCCTGGCCGATCGGGTCGATATCCTGGTTGACCTCTCGGGCCATACGTCGGGCAACCGGCTCGCCGTGTTCGCGCGCAAGCCAGCACCGGTCCAGGTCACCGCATGGGGGCACGCCACCGGCACCGGTCTCGAGACGATCGACTACCTCTTCGCCGACCCCGTCTCGATTCCTGCGGAGGCGCGCCATTTGTTCGCCGAAAAAGTCTACGACCTGCCCTGCCTGATCACCATGGAGCCGCTGCCCTACGCCATCGCGGCGTCCGATCCCCCGGCACTGTCGCGTGGCTATGTGACGTTCGGCAGCTTCAATCGGATCGGAAAGATCTCGGACGACGCCGTCGCGGTGTGGGCGCAAATCCTCGCCGGCGCCGCAACCGCCCGTCTCCTGGTCAAGGATGTGACGCTCGACGACGAGAGGCTGTGCGCGACGCTGCGCGACCGGTTCGCCCGGCATGGAATCGCGGCCGAACGCATCGATGTCATGGGCGCCTCGACGCGCGAACAGCACCTCACGGCGATCACCGGCGTCGACATCTGCCTCGATCCGTTTCCGCACAACGGCGGCATCAGCACGTGGGAGCCGCTGCGTCTCGGCGTGCCCGTCGTGTCGCTGCTCGGCAACAGCGTACCGAGCCGCGCATCGGGTGCGATCCTGTCGTCGATCGGCATGCGCGACTGGGTCGCCTCCGACCGCGACGCGTACCGTACGACTGCGTTGAACCATGCCGCCCAGCCGGATCGCCTCGCAGCGCTGCGGCGTGAAATGCCGGCGCGCATCGCTGCATCGGCGGCCGGCGACAGCGCCGCCTACACGAGGGCCGTCGAAGGCGCGTACCGGGCGATGTGGCGAACTTTCGTCGGCGTGGACCGGCCAGCCGCAGTCGCCTAGCGCAGTGCCGCGCGGCTCGCCGCCTGCCGCGCCCTGCTTACACCCGGCTCGGATAGTTCGGGCTCTCGCGCGTGATGGTCACGTCGTGCACATGACTCTCGCGCAGGCCCGCGCTCGAGATGCGGATGAATTCCGACTTCAGGTGAAATTCCGCGAGCGTCGCAGCACCGACGTAACCCATCGCGGCGCGCAGGCCGCCAGCGAGCTGGTGCAGCACCGTCGCGACCGGGCCCTTGTAGGGCACCTGCCCCTCGATGCCCTCGGGCACGAGCTTCAAGTTGTCCTTGATGT
>JAXDNZ010000384.1:0-2594 GCA_034669185.1 Hyphomicrobiales bacterium | reverse complement strand
AAATGCCCTTGGGCGAGCGGCACCATGCGCGCGTCGATCCACTCGGTGATGTAGACGTCGTGGTTCGGCAGGAAGGCCTCGACCGTGCCGCGCAGCAGCGTCGCGTAGTGCCCCGACATCGGCGCGACGATCAGCAATTTCGGCTGTGGCCGCTTGGGCGCGTGCGCGAACGTGCGCTCGAAATGCAGGAGCCGGCAGAATGGCCGCTCCCACACGGGCGTGATGTGCACCGGCACGCGTTCGCCGCCGACCAGCGTGGAGTCGATGCCCCATTCGGGCTGGCTGTAGCGCCGCGTCGCTCGCTCGAACACCTCGAACGCGGCCGCCGCGGTCTTTCCCATCGTGGTGTGCGCGAACGGGTTGGCCGGGTTCTTGTAGAAGATGCGGCCCGCATCGGCGAAGGCGCGCGCAGGCGTCAGCGCGGCGTGACCCATCTCGTAGAGCCAGTAGAGCGGCGCGGACAGAAACGGACTGTCGCCGGGCAGCGCGGCTGCCCCGCCGAATTCACCGATTGGCATGTGGTCTGGCCCCGGCCCGACTTTTTGCACTGCAATATGATGTCGTGGTTTCGTCATGAGGTCAACAGGGAGAACGATTTTGCGCTGCAATTGTGCCCGAAGAAGATGAATTATTCGCCGGTCTGCATCAGCGAGCCGTGGCGGCGGGCCGATTCGACCAGCGCAAGAAACGCAGCAGCAGCAGCAGCAAACAAAGCAGCATTGAGCGCAAGGGCTTGCAGCATCAGGTCGGCGCGGAAGGTGCCTTCGGTGAGCAGCGCGCGCATCCCCTCGAACACATAGGTCGGCGGCAGCGTCCAGGCCACCGCCTGGAGCCAGGCGGGGAGCGTCGCGACCGGGTAATAGACGCAGGTCAGCGGCAGGAAGATGAACATGATGGTCCAGGCGAGGTTTTCGGCGCCGAGGCCGTTGCGCAGCACCAGCCCCGACACGAAGATCCCGATCGCCCAGCTCGTCAGGATCAGGTTGGCGAAGAACGCCGCCAGCGCCAAACCCATCGACCACACATTGAAGCCGAAGAACGCGATCGCCAGCAGCGACACCGGCACCATGCCGATCGACAGCCGCACCACGCTCATCACCATCAGGGCGCTGACGAACTCGGACGGGCGCAGCGGCGAGATCATCAGGTTTCCCAGATTGCGCGCCCACATCTCCTCGAGGAACGAGACCGAGAAGCCGAGCTGGCCGCGGAACAGGATGTCCCACAGCAGCACCGCGCCGATGAACGTGCCGCCGGCGCGCGCGTAGACGCTCGCGTTCGCGTCGATGTAGGTCTGCAGGAAGCCCCACATCATCATCTGCACGGCGGGCCAGTAGATAAGCTCGAGCAGACGCGGCCACGACGAGCGCAGCAGGTACCAGTAGCGCAGGATCATGGCGCCGACGCGCCGCGGCGAATAGCCGGACCCGCTCATGATGCGCTCTCGAGGATATGCGCCCGCCCGCGCGCCACGTCGAGGAACACCTCCTCCAACGTGCTGCGGCCGTAGCGTTTCAAGAGCGCCTCCGGTCTGTCGTCGTCCTCGATGCGCCCGCTCTTCATGATGATGACGCGCTCGCACATGCGCTCGACCTCGGCCATGTTGTGCGAGGCGATCAGCAGCGTCGCGCCGCGGTCCTGGCGGTAGCGTTCGAGCCGCGAGCGCACCCAGTCGGCGGTGTCGGGATCGAGCGAGGCGGTCGGCTCGTCGAGCAGCAGGAGCTCGGGCGAATTGATCAGCGCTTTCGCGAGCGAGACGCGCGTCTTCTGTCCGGCCGAGAGCTTGCCGGTCGGACGGTCGAGAAACTCCGTGAGCTCGAGCTCGCGCGCGATCGTGGAGATGCGCTCGTTCAGGTGCGCGACGCCGTAGAGCCGGCCGAAGACTTTCAGGTTCTGATACACCGTGAGCCGCATCGGCATCTCGACGTAGGGGCTCTCGAAGTTCATGCGCGCGAGCACGCGATAGCGCTGGCGCGGCATCTCGGCGCCGAGCACGCGCGCCGTGCCGCTGGTCGGCGATACCAGCCCCATCAGCATCGCGATGGTGGTGGTCTTGCCGGCGCCGTTGCCGCCGAGCAGCCCGGTGATCGAGCCGGGGGGAAGCGAAAACGAGATGCCGTCGACCGCCGGCGCGGTCTTGTAGACCTTCACCAGGCGGTCGACCGCGACGGCCGGTTCGGATGTGCGCGCGTCCATGGGGTGTTGCCGGCGCTTACGTGGCGCGAACCGTGTTGCGGCGCAAGGGTACTCCGACAACGCCGTGGCGACGGCAGCCGAGCGTGGCGTCGGGCTTGGCGACGCCGCCACAACGAGGCGCCGCTATGGTTGCCGTATGGCCGGGTGTGTTTGCCGTATGGCAAGTTCGATTGTCGTGCGGCGCAATTTTGGTGCCCACCGCCCCACGATCGCGCCGGGGATAAGGTTTGGGCCGGGTGGGCGCGCGGGGATAGCCGGCTTGTCGCCGCGGTTCGGTCACGATGCTCGCTGCAGTGCAGGGGCGGATAAAATGTAGCCCGCATGAGCGCAGCGATATGCGGGTCAACCTATCCACTGGGCAATACCTGTCCCGCATGTCGCTTCGCTCATGCGGGCTA
>JAXDNZ010000383.1:0-6734 GCA_034669185.1 Hyphomicrobiales bacterium | reverse complement strand
CGCCGATCATTCGAGACCTCCCCCGGCGTTGAGGGCGTTGCGCACGCGGCGCACGTAGACGCCGAATTCCTGGGTATTCATCACGTCGAGCGTGCGCGGGCGGGGCAGGTCGACGGCAAAGAGATCGCCGATCCTGCCTGGGCGCGGCGTCATCACCATGACGCGGTCGGCGAGGAACACCGCCTCGCTGGTGGAATGCGTGATGAACACGACCGTCTTGCGGCGTTCGAGCCAGATGCGCTGCAACTCGACGTTCATCGCCTCGCGCGTGAGCGCATCGAGCGCGCCGAACGGCTCGTCCATCAGCAACAGCGCCGGATCGTGGATCAGTGCGCGCACCAGCGCGACGCGCTGCTGCATCCCGCCGGAGAGCTGCCACGGATAACGATGCTCGAAGCCCGACAGTCCCACCAGCGCGAGCAGGTCGAGCGCACGCTTGCTCATCGTCTCGCGTCCGAGCTGCTGCACGTCGACGGGGAGAAGCACGTTGCCGAGTACGGTGCGCCACGGGAACAATACCGGCGACTGGAACACGACGCCGATGTCCTGGCGCGGTCCTTCGATCGGCGTGCCGTTGAGCAGCGCTTGACCGCCAGTCGCCGGCATCAGCCCGGCAAGGATTTTCAGCAGTGTCGACTTGCCGCAACCGGACGGACCGACGATCGCGAGGAATTCGGCGTCGGCGACCGCACAATGGATGTCGCTGAGCGCCGTGACGCCGCCGGCGCCCGCGCCGTAAGTCTTCGACAGGTGACGGATCGCGATGACGTCGCGCCCGGCTATCGCCGGCGCGTTCGACAGACTTGCGTCCAGAGCACGTCCCCTCGTTCGGGTTTGCCGCCCGTGGAATTTTCTTTTCGCCCCACGCCAAGCTTGAGGCAGAGGGCGTGTGGGGTCAACTGCGGGCGTTACGCGTTTGGCGCGATATTCGGCCGCTACGCCTGCGCGACCGCAGCCGACCAGGGGGAGGCCGCATCGCTGATGCCGGTGTGCATACCGTCAGCCTGGGCGATCAGGTTGGGACAGGCGAAGTTGAGCGGCAGCACGCCGTGCTCGACGATCTCGGTCGGTCCGTCGGCTTGCAACGCTGCCAGGATGTCCGGCGCAAGCAGCCGGTCCGCCGTGACCTGGCCGGGCCCGGACACGTCGATGCGCGGCTGATGCGCCGCGCGCTCCGGCGTCATGCCGAAGTCGGCGACAAACGACATGAGTTGCAGCACGGCCGCCATGATGCGCCGCCCGCCCGAGGCGCCTGCCGCGACGAAGGGATTTGCGCCATCGCGCAGGATGATCGGGAACATGTTGGTGAGCGGCCGCTTGCCCGGCTCGATCGAATTCGGCTGGCCCGGGGAGGGGTCGAACCACATGACCCCGTTGTTCATCAGAATGCCGGTCGCCGGCAGCACGACGCGGCTTCCCATCGAGGAGAGCAGCGTCGTGGTCAGGGCGATCATCGTGCCGTCGGCATCGGCGACCGTGATGTGCGTGGTGCAGCTTTCGGCTGCCTGCGGTTCGGCGTCACCCAACGAGGTCAGCCGCTGCGCGTATGCGGCTTTCAGCGCCCGGGCGAGGGCCACATACCATGCGGCGTCCGGCTCCTTGCCAAAGCGCGTGTCGGCCATTCGGCGGAGCACATCCGCGGCGGTCGGTGCGGCGGTGAGCGGGCCAGCGAGCTGCAGCGTACGGCCGCGCCATGGCACTTCGGTTGCCGGTGAGACGCGGGCCTTGTATCCGCGCAGATCCTGCGCCGATAGGACCCCGCCCATCTGTTTCACGTCGGCGATGATGCGGGCCGCGATCTCGCCCTCGTAGAAGTCCCGCCAGCCGGCTTGCTGCAGCTGCGCCAGCGTATCGCCGAGATTGCCGAGCCGGAAGTAGCTCAAGGCCCCCTGGTACGGCGCGACCGGCGGCAGGCCGTCGCGCAGATACACGCGCGCGCTCTCGGGATACTTGCCCAGGATCGCGGCCGAGTTCGCGATCTTGAGCGTCGTGTACCAGTCCTGCGGCAGGCCGCGCCGCGCCAGCGCGATCGCGGGCGCGATGATCTCGGCGAGCGGCAGTTTGCCCCAGTGCCGATGCATCTCGGCGTAGCCCGCGACGGCTGACGGGATCACGAACGACAGCGGTCCATGGATGTTGGCGTCGCCCTCGACCTCGGGCCAGGCAAAGAGGTCGGTCGCCGTGCGGCCAGTCAGTTTGAAGCACGACGGGTCGAGCCCGGCCGGCGCGGTCGGCCCGAAATCGATCGTTTCGGCGCGCGCCTCACCGGCGCGATGCACCACCGCATGACCGATGCCGCCGAGCCCGGAATTCCACGGCTCGAGCGTTGCGAGTGCGAACGCGGTCGCGATCGCGGCGTCGATCGCGTTGCCGCCGGCATCGAGCACAGCGATGCCCGCTTCGGCCGCGTTCTTCGACTGGGACACGACCATGCCGCGCTTGCTCGACGCGGCGGGCTTTGTCAGGTGCCAGTTCTGGGTGGTGTGGGGAGAGGGCGTGAACTGCATGACGCGATGATAAGTCATCGCGCGCCGGATGAGAACGCCCCAGGGCTACAGTGCGTTGCGATAGGCCCCGCGCGTGAAGATGGTCAGAAAGATAATGCGCAGATCGAAAAGCATCGACCAGTTGTCGATGTAGTAGAGGTCGCACTCCACGCGACGGCGCATCTTGTCGTCGGTGTCGGTCTCGCCGCGCAGGCCGTTGACCTGCGCCCAGCCGGTCATTCCGGGCGGAACGTTGTGGCGCCGAGCGTAGAGCGAGATCTTCTGCTCGAATTCGCGGTTGTGCGAGAGCGCGTGCGGGCGCGGGCCGACCAGCGACATGTCGCCCTTGAGCACGTTGATGAGCTGCGGCAGCTCGTCGATGTTGGTGCGGCGCAGCCAATGGCCGATCCATGTGATGCGCGGATCGTGGCGCGTCGCCTGCCTCACCACGTCGCCGTCGTCCATGACGGTCATGGTGCGGAACTTGATGATGCGGAACGGCTGCTGGTTGAAGCCGTAACGGCGTTGCAGGAAGAACAGCGGGCCCGGACTGCCGAGCTTGATCAGCAGCGCCACAATGACCAAGAGCGGCGCGAGCGCGACGAGTCCGATCGACGAAGCCACGATGTCGAAGGTTCTCTTCTGCAGCAATTCGAACGACGACAGTGGCGCACGGGTGAGCTGCAGACTGGCCATCGGCCCGAGCTTCGCGATGCGCACGTGGTCGAAGCGATCCAGGATGCGCTCGGGGCTGAGGTGAATCTCGGCGGGAATAGTGAGAAATTCCTCGACACAGCGGTCGATCATGTCGGTCTGCGACCAGGGCAAGACCACGTACACGGCGTCCGGGCGCTGCTCGCGCGCGAGGTCGACCGCGCGCTTGAGATCGAGCTCGAGTGACGCGCGCCGTAGTTCCGGCGACGCGTTGGACGCGACCGCCGACAGCGGTGCCGAAGCCACTACGAACAGCCCGAAATTCCACGGCTCATAGCGGTTGAGGAACGTCGCGATGTCGTCTTCGCCACCGATCAGGAACACGCGCTGGGCCGAGACAAGACCCAGCCGCGAGCCGAGGAGCACAGTCTGCACCAGCACGTAACGCGCCAGCAGGAGCGTCGGCAGGCCACCGGCATAGAACAGGATCATGGTGCCGCGCGAATAGACGTCCGTCATCTTGGCGAGGAAGCCAAGGGTGAGCAGGCACAGGAACGTTACGTTCCACAGCGTGAACACGCGCCGCACGTGCGGCTTGAAGGTCAGATAGTTCGCGAGCGCGTAGTCGCCGTGGATCGCGCTCGGCAACACGAAGATGCTGGTCGCGACGAAGCCGATCTCGACGAAGCTTCTCCATTGCCCGACGTCGCCATAGGCCGCGAGGTGATAGACAGTGCCGGTCAGCACGGCGACCGCGATGATCGCGACCGCATCGGTAAGGATCGCCGCGATGCTGACGACGTTGCGCGTCAACGTCGCCCAGGACCGCAGCGGATTCGCTGCGAGTAGATGACCCGTCATGATACTCATGACAACACTCTGACCCTTCCCGGCGCGCGCACGTCCTGATGCGGGACACGCAACCCGGACTGCGGGTCTTACGTTGCGACCGGCGTGCCAACAGCGCGCATCAAGGACCGGCTTGGTGCCCGATGGTTAAGCGCCGCCGCGCGTCGCGCGCCGGACCGCTCGCGCACCGGCGCGGGAAGGGGGCGCACGATCAGTGCGACGGCGTCGGAAAGGTCGAACTGTCTCAATATGCGCAAGCGTGCCCGGCACACAATTCGCATGATGTAGCCGGTATGCGTTGCGACCTGCCTTGCGCGGCAGGTTAACTTTGAAAGCGCTTAGCAATTGCGTCGTGACGGCGGTGCTGGTTTGCGGTGAGATCGAAAAGGTACTCCCTATGACGTCTGCAGAGCTAGAACCCGCATCTGATGCAGCGACCCCGAGATCCGGTCATATCGCAATCGTGGGCGGCGGCCTGAGCGGGTCCCTCGCATCAGTGGTGCTGTCCCGCGCGGGACATCGGGTCACCCTGATTGATCGTCACACGGTCTACCCGAAAGAATTTCGTGTCGAGAAGCTCGCCGGTCAGCAGATCTCCATATTGCGGCGCCTTGGTTTGCTGGACGCGATCACGACTTCGGCGACGCCGTTCCGCGACACCGTCAACATCCGTGCCTGCCGGACGATCGATCGCAGCGACGAGCAACACTATGCGCTACGCTACGAGGAAATTGTGCGCCTGGTGCGGGCCCAGTTACCGCCTTCGGTTGACTTCATTGTCGATCGTGTGGCCAGCGTGACGACTGGCCCCAAGCGCCAGCAAGTCGTCCTTTCAGACGGACGCATCATCTCCGCTGATTTGCTCGTGCTGGCAACAGGGATGGGCGATGTCTTGCGGCTCAAGCTCGGGATGCGCCGCAGGATCGTGGCTGAAAAACAGTCGATCTCATTTGGCTTCAGCATCGTCCCCGAGGCCGGCAGCAAGTTCAAATGCGGGTCGTTTACCTTCTATGGCGGCGTGTCCGACCGTATCGATTATCTAAGCCTGTTTCCGCTCGGAAACGTGATGCGCGCCAATCTCTTCACCTTTCTCGACCATCAGGATCCCTGGATCCGCCAGTTGCGGCGCGCGCCTGCCGCAACCCTTCACGCAGTATTGCCGGGATTGCGGGCGTATCTCGGTGATTTCGCGGTCGTTGAAGGGATCGAGAACTGGACCATGGATCTTTCGGTCGCGGAGAACGTCGATCAGGACGGAGTGGTCTTGATCGGCGATGCGTTTCAGACCTCCTGTCCGGCAGCCGGCACCGGGGTTACGCGGCTGCTCACCGACATCGATCGCTTGTGCAACGTCCATGTGCCGCGTTGGCTCGAGTCACCCGGGATGGATCGCAACAAGATCACGCAGTTCTACAACGATCCCGTGAAGACGGCGGTCGATGCTGAGGCCATGCGACTCGCCCACTATCGTCGTTCGCTCACCGTCGACCGGAGCCTGCGATGGAATCTGGAACGCCGGAAGCACTTCACACGGCGCAGGGTCGTAGGGTGGATAGACCAAATCTCCCCCGGTATTACCGCACAGTTGCGATCCTACCGCCGCAAGCGCACTTCAGCCTGAAGGCCGCATCTCGCGGCGAAGTGCCGACGATCAGTTAGCTGGAGATTGGGCTCAGGTGCGGGCTTCGCCCGCAGGCAGCGCCGGCGTCGCGCCTGCATGCATCACGCGTTTCGCGACATCCTTGAGCCACGGCAATTGCTTGACGGCCTTGCCGGCCACCAACCCCATCAAGCTTCCGGCACGCAAGACCTCATAGACCGGGGTTGCTTGAGCGCCAAACAGGCTCTTGTAAGGCTCATCACCAATGGTGAAGTCGAGTTCTGTGTCTCCCATCTCTATGCAGTGCTTCGCGACCATCTCGAACGTCAGAGAACCGATCGACTGGTTCTTGTGGTTGGGCAGATCGAAGCCGCCCAGGAGTACAAGGAGGCGGCGTTCGTGCGATATCCCGAATACGCCGGCGATCGGGATATCGTCGAGCGTGAGGCTGTACAAGCGCGCGATCGAGCCACGGCCCTGCAGGGCGACATCGAGGTAGAAATCGAAATAGTTGGTTTTTTGAAGCAGGTCGCCGCCGCCGAATCGAGGCCCGCGATATTCCTTCATCTTCTCGAGTGTGGCGCGGATCGCCGCGTGATCGGAAGCGCAAGAGAAGACGACGGCCCCCTTCCGCTGCAGCTGACGCGCTTTCTTGTCGAGCTCCTTGCGATAGGAGGCGGAGATCTTCTCGGCGCGCCATGCCGTATAGTCTTGCCCGAGAACGACCGCGTGAGCGCTCATCGCCATCGCGGCGCGTGGCGGCGCTCCGATCACGCGCTCGATCGGAAAGGCACCCTCGCGCAGTTTTTGAATACGCAGGACGTCGTAGGGCCTGAGCACCGCCCTGATGCGAGCGCAGGCATCTCCGTCCGCGAGAATCGCGGCGCTATCGGCATCGGAGGCGACCGGAGCTGCATAATCGCACACGCCGAAGTCTGCAAATTCGACTGCCCGCAAGGTCGCATAGCGGCGCCGGACGAGGGGCAGAACCATAGCAAGGCGCCCGTCGAGGCGCACGGTCACGATCAACGCGGTTGCTCTGCTCGGCAGTAGCCTCCGGTAAACGGCGTCAAGCCAAGTCGGATGTTGGAAGGCTGTCGCCCGAGAACGGGCAAACAATTCCGCGTACTCGCCCGAGAGGAAGT
>JAXDNZ010000382.1:0-5857 GCA_034669185.1 Hyphomicrobiales bacterium | reverse complement strand
GTCCTGCCGCTCGCCGTGATAGCCCGGCACCACCGGGACGCGCGCCTTCTCCATCAGCGCCTTGGCCTGGTCCTTCAGACCCATCGCGCGGATTGCCGAGGGCGGCGGTCCGACGAACACGATCCCGGCCGCCGCGCATGCCTCCGCGAAGGCCGCGTTCTCGGACAGGAACCCGTAGCCCGGATGGATGCAGTCGGCGCGCGCCTGCCTGGCGACGTCGATCAATCTGTCGATGACGAGGTAGCTCTCGCGCGCGGGCGCTGGTCCGATCAGATGCGATTCGTCGGCGACGCGCACATGCAGCGCATCGGCGTCAGCCTGCGAATAGACCGCGATGACGCGGAGCCCCAGGCGTTTGGCGGTGCGCGCGATACGCACCGCGATCTCGCCGCGGTTGGCGATCAGGACGGAAGAAAACATGGGAACAAGTCTTACCCGAAGCGCGTGACGAAAAGCACCCTGGCTCGAGCGATTGTCCTCAAGGGGACTGCTTGGCAGGCGCAAGCGACATCGGCGGCGGCGTGGTGGCGCCATTGGCGGCCGCCGTCGCGGGTGGCGCCGGGCGCGGCGCACGCTTGGTGGGCGACTTTGTCTCGGCGGCCGCGTTTGGCGACGGCGTTGCGGCCGCCGGCGCGCTCGCCTGCGGCGGCTTCTCGGGAGCCGGCGGCGGCTCGTTGTTCATGATCGAGACCGGCGGGATCGACTGCGCCGAGGGGAATTGGAGGTTTGAGGTGGACGCCGTCGGTGTGCCGGTGGGTGTCGTCGTACTCACGACCGGCCGGTAGGCGCGCGAAGGCCAGTTGATCGCGTAACGCCCGACAAGCTGGTCGAACAGGCGCTCGCGCAGATTCGTGCGCAGCTTCTTGTCGTCATAGACGAGATTGAACGCATCGCAATTGTCGGGGGTGCAACCGTCGCGCGCCGCGAGCACCTGCGACGCCAAACCGAAACGATCCGCCGCGACCATCCGGCGCAGGCCCGCGATGGTGGTCTCGTAATTGGTGTCGCGCCGCATTGCGAAATCATGCGCGTCCGCGAGGAGCGTGAGCCGCGCCGCCACATAGGAGGTCGCGGCCGCGACCGTCTCGGGAGATGCGAACACCGCACGTTCGCACGCGCCCTCGACCGCATCGCCGCTCGTCGCTTCGAGGCAGGCGATGGCGGAGCCGGGCGCGATGGCCCGTCCCGTCAGGTCGGTGCTGCGCTGGTCGAGCGCCCGGCGCTCGTCCGCGCGATCGCGCTCGCCCGATCGATTGAGATAGGTCCCGCCGAATACGGCGACAGCGGCGATGACGGCGACGCGGAAGAGGAAGGCCCCAAGCCCGTCCAGCCCTGCGCGCAGGATCGCGATGACGAGCAACGCGACAATCAGCGCCGCTACGACGCCCGCAACCCAAAACGGGAAGGTCACGGTGCCGCCCGAAAGATCGAGACCCGGCAGCCAGTTCATACTCATACGCAGGTTCCGCCGCACCAATCCGGCGCCAGTATGGCGCAGCACTGCGCCCGGCGCCACTTCAAATACGCAAGCACTCGAACCGACACATGTTACGTGTGCCGTCGCTGCACCTAACAAGTTCCGGCTAATTGACCTTGGCGCCCGAGACCTTCACGACCTCGGCCCACTTGTCGATGTCGGCGCGAAGGTATTTGTCGAACTCGGCCGGGCTCATCAGCTTCGGCACGGCGCCCTGCTTGGCCCAGGCCTCCTTCACGTCGGCGCGGTCGACAACTTTCCTGATCTCGCCATTGAGTTTTTCGACGATGTCCTTCGGCGTGCCAGCCGGCGCCATGATGCCGAGCCAGATCGTCGCCTCGTAGCCGGGCACGCCGGCTTCGGCGACCGTCGGCACCTCGGGCATCAGCGCGGAGCGCTTCAGGCCGGTGGTGGCGAGCGCGCGCACCTGCCCTGCCCGCGCGTTCTCCGCCATCGTGGTGATCGCGTCGAACATCATCTGCACGTGGCCGCCCATCACGCTGTTGCGCGCCTCGCCCGAAGCCTTGTGCGGCACGTGCACGATGTTGGTGCCGCTCATCGCTTTGAAGAGCTCTCCGGCCATGTGGTACGGTGTGCCCGGTCCCGACGACGCGTAATTGAGCTTGCCGGGGTCCTTCTTGGCGAGCGCGATGAATTCCTTCAAGTCCTTCGCCGGTACCGATGGGTGAATGACCATCAGCAAATCGGAGTAGTTGATCGGCGCGACCGGCACGAAATCGCGCATCAGCTGGAACGGCTTGCTGACGATCAGTGACTCGTTGGTCGTGTGCGTATTCGACATCACGAGCAGCGTGTAGCCGTCTGGCGGGGACTTCGCGACCGCGTCGGTGCCGATGATCGAACCCGCGCCCGGCCGATCTTCGACCACGAAGGCCTGCTTCATCTGCTCGGAAAGATGCTGCGCGAGCACGCGCGCGAAAACGTCGGCCGGGCCGCCGGCGCCGAACGGCACGATCAGCTTCACAGTGCGCGCCGGATAATCCTGTGCCGAAGCCGGCGCGACGGTCACTCCGAGCACGCAAGCGAGCGCAGCAGCGCGCAGCAAACCGGTCATAAGCGTCTCCCGTCGTTATTTCTGCTTGTTTGTGCGCCGTGAATAGACCGGCGCTCCGCAGCGAGCAAGATCGCGGACCGTCGCACAAAAAAGGATGGCCCCGCCGCAGCGAGGCCATCCATACGCAAGTGACGTCCAGAAACGTTAACAGTTGCTCTTGGTACGCGTGATCATCGAACCGTCCGGACCGCGCTCCTTGACGGTAACGGTCTTGCAGCCGCCGCGAACCTCGCGGTCGCGGAAGCGATCGCGATGGCGCCAGCGGTCGCGCTCGTGATCCGGGCCGACACGTACGCCGACGCCCGGACCTTCGAGGTACACGCCTTGAGACGAGAATTCGGTCAGCGGACCCGCCGACGCCGGAATAGCCAGCAGGGCGACAGCCGCTGCCGCGATGCAGATTCCATAGCGCATAAGGCTCTCCAATTGTTCCCTTGGTGGGGCCACAACGCGGCATCCGGTGCATTGTTCCGGGCTTTGGCGCGGTGAGGCTTAACGCATTATTGACGCCGCCGGCCCCATCATCGGCCGCTTAGCCCGCAGAAGCGGGAGTGCGAGTTCCCTACTCGCGACCTTTCGGACCCGACAGTATGTCGTCCGCGCAGACGAAGCCTTTCGAGCACCACGCCGAGCTTGGCGACGCGATCATCGCGCACTTGCGCGCAAGCGCGCTGCCGGCCAGCCCGCGCGATTTCGAGTTCTGGTTCGCCTATCAGAGCGGCCACCATCCCGCGCTCACCGCCGCCGTCGATGCGATCCGTCTGAAAGGCGGACTGAAACCCCGCGACATCGAGCGGCTGCATGAGCAGCATCTCTCGCCCTGGCGCATGAGCGAGGGGGTCGACGCGATCACCGCCACACTCGCCGAGGAACTGCACGGCCTCGCCGCGACGCTCGACGGCGCGATCGGAACGACGCGCAGCCAGCGCGAAACCATGATCGCGGAGACTTCGGACCTGACGATCACCAGTGCACTGACGCTGCAGCGCGTGCTTGTCGCGATCGATCGCCTGAGCCAATCGGTAAAGGACGGCCAGACGCGTTGCGCGATGATCGAGGCGCGCATGAGCGCGGCGACCCGCGAGATCACGGCGCTGAAGCTGCAACTCAACGCGGTTCGTTCCGAGTGCGAGGCCGATCCGGTGACCTCGCTGGCGCGCCGCACGAGCTTCGATGCCGTACTGGCCAAGGCGCTCGAGGCGGTCGCGGCGTCGCGCCAACCGCTCTCGGTCGTGCTGTGCGATCTCGACTACTTCGCGACGTTCAACGAGAATTTCGGCGCGACAGTCGCCGACCGCGTGCTGCGCACCGTCGGCATGCTGCTCAACAGCTATGCGGGCGCGGATGACACCGTCGCGCGGTTCGGCGGCGACGAGTTCGCCGTGATCATGCCGCACCGGCGCGCGCGCGAGGCGGCCGAATGCGCCGAGCGCTTCCGCCAGGTGCTGATGCTGCACGAGCTCGTCAAGCACGAGAACGGAGCCGGCCGCGTCACCGTCTCGGTCGGCGTCGCCGACGCCATCAAAGGCGACACCCCGGCGTTCCTGCTGCGCCGCGCCAGCAACGGGCTGAAGGTCGCGAAGAAAGAAGGCCGCAACCGCGTCGTCGAGATGACACCGGACGGCCCGACCTGGTCCGCCGTGCGACCTGCCTAGGCCTTCATCGCGCATGATCTCATCCGCAAACCGGGTCCCGCGTTTCGGGATCATGCGCTAGTTCGTCAGAGCGTCGCGATCGTTGCACATCTGCGGATGGGCGGCGCGGCAGGCCTGGTAGAGCTCCGGGCATGGCTTCGCGGCGGCTGCGCCGGTATCTAGCGACTTGACCCGCTCGCCCGCCGCGGTCGCGACCGCATCGTAGGTCAGCACCGCCTCGTCGCGCGCCAGCTTCCGGTCCGCGATCAGGAACTGCTCGGCAGCCTCGAAGAATGCGGTCGCGGTGCGGGCGGTCGTATTGGCGGTCTTGGAGAGGGTCGCATAGGCGGCCGGATCGGGCTTCACCACCTTGGCCTTGATCGCATTCTCCGAATAGATCGTGCCGAGCTTGAAATAGACGCCGCCGCATTGCGCGGCCGCCTGCCAATAGGCCTTGCCGTGGAACGGGGTACCGGGTGCCGCCACCGTGCGGTCGCGCCGGTCGCCGGGCTGGGCCGGCGCCGTCTGCTGTTGCTGGCGGCGCGGGGCCGCGTGCGTGATGGTGAGCAGTGCGAGGAAGATCGTCGTGATCGCGACGGCGTTGCGTGGGCTCATGCCCTCACAATAAAGCGCAACGCCGACGCAACGCCAAGCGCGGCACACAGCGTCAGCACGAGCTTGTGGACCGGGAATCCGTCCGACTTGCCGTCATCCGGTGATGACGCGACGGCTTGCGCGAACACCGGCGCCGGCATGCCGGCCTCGGCGACCGCGACCGGTTGCGCGGCCCCTTGCGGCGCCGGCTCGGTCACGACCGCGGCCGGAACGGCGACCGTTGAGAGTTCGGCCGCCATCGACGCGTCGTCGGGTCCGGCGACTGCGTCGTTGGCCAGCGGGGTTGCGGCGGGCGTGAGGTGCTCGGCATCGAGCCGCGGACGGCGCAGCGCCTCGAACGTATTGAGCGTCATCGGCTGCGGATCGATGAAGCCGCGGAAGCGCCGCGCCATCGGCGACTCCGGGACCCCGGCCGGGCGCGCGTCGTCGGAGGCGAGCGTCATCGGCTCGGGCGCCGCCGGCCGCGTCCGCGCGATGAATCGCGGCGGCGCGTGCATGCGGCGCGCGCTCGGCTTCTCGAACGTCGCATGTGCGCGCGGCGTCTTGCGTCTCGGCGCCGGAAACGCGGTCGTCTGCTGCTCGGCGTTGAACGCGGCCTCGGACTCGGCCTCGCATTTCTTGATGAAACGGTCATCACAGGCGCGAACAGGCGCGGTCATGAACGGCAACGCGAACAAGACAACCGCGCCCGCGGCCAGCATCCGCACGCTTTTCATCGCGTTCCCCTGCGGGTTGGCTGTGGGCCGGGCGATCCGGCCTCCGCGAAGTGGCGTCAGCGTGACGACTTTGTGGCGGCCGGGCCGTAATTCACAGCCGGAACCTGGCGACCTGCCCGAACGGCATGTCGCTCAAGCGGCTTGAAAGCCCCCCGCGTGTTGCCGCATTGTCGCGCCACGATGCAGGGTCCGACGTAAGGTCCGGTGCAAGGAGAGCGCGACATGCGACTGATTTTCGGGATCATTTTGGGGGCGGCGCTCACCATCGGCGGCGCCTACATATCCGACAGCTCCACCAAATCCGGCGTCGACGGACGCCCGATGGTCAATTGGGACGTGG
>JAXDNZ010000381.1:0-3522 GCA_034669185.1 Hyphomicrobiales bacterium | reverse complement strand
CGCGGACTTGAGTGACCCGGAGAGTTCGTCATGAAGGCTGCCGCCATCCTCGGCGCAATGCTGGTCGCGCTCACGCTGCCGGCGCAGGCCGATCCCGTGCGTCAGGGCGAGAAAGCATTCCGCAAGGGCGACTATCAGCGCGCCGTGAGAAAGTTCCGCCCGCCCGCGCGCGAAGGCAGCACGGTGGCGCAGACGTACATGGGCTTTCTCTATCAGACCGGGCGCGGCGTGCCGCAGTTTCGGGCCGGTGCGGCGAAATACTATCAAGTCGCCGCCGAGCGGGGAAATCCGGTCGCGCAGTATCACCTCGGCCTCCTCTACGACAAAGGCCACGGCGTACCGCAGAACTACGTGCTGGCGCACAAGTGGGTGAATCTCGCGGCGTCGCGCTCGCGCGGCGACGATCGTGAGTACTACACGCGCATCCGCGACGCGATCGAGTCCAAGATGAGCCACGATCAGCTGGAGACCGCGCAGTGGCTCGCGCACGAGTGGGAATCAAACCAGAGGCATTGAGCCGCGCTACGCGTCGAGCCGCATGGCGGGATCGAAGCCGAGCTCGGCGCGCGCCTTCGCGATCGAGACCGCGCCGTCGTCCTCCGCGATGTTGTAGATGCCGGGCGCTCCACGCTCGAGCGCGAGCAGCGCGGCATGCGCGGCCGCGTCGATATGCACCGAAGGCGGACGCGGTGCCGTCTCGTTCCAGGTCCCCGGTCCGTAGAAGTAGCCATAACGGAGCACAATCCCGGCGATCGGCGGCGTGCCGCGCACGGCATTCTCCAGCGCCGCGACGCCGGCGACGGTGAGCGCGCGCACGCCTTGCGCCGCAAGATCGAGCGGATCGCTCTCATGGCGCGGTCCCGTGCCGGGTGCATACGCAAACGCGATGCTCTGTGCGATCACGCGCCGCGCGCCGGCCGCCGCCGCGGCCGCCATCAGGTTGCGGGTGCCGTCGCGGCGCAGGCGGTTGTTGCGCTTCTGGCCCTCCTCGTACCCCGGTGTCCCGGGTGCACTCGGCAGATCCGTGAGCTGATGGATCACCACCTCCGGCCGCGCCGCCACCGCGGCGCGCGTCAGTGCCTCGGCGTCGAAGGCGTCCACCACCGCGGGCCGCGCGCACATCGCCTCGATCGAGCCGGCCTTCTCGGCCGAGCGCGTCGTCCCGGTTACTTCGTGGCCCATCAGCACCAGCAGCGGCGTGAGGCACCGCCCGATGACGCCCGCGGCGCCGGCAAGGAAAATCCGCATGACCGTGATAATAGGGGCCGTCGCCCTTCCCCGTCGAGCTTGCCGACCAATGCCGCGCCTTCTGCGCAAGAGCTTCTTTAACCGCAGCGTCCACGAGGTTGCGCCCGAGCTGATCGGCGCCACGATGACGTTCAATGGCGTGGGCGGCATCATCGTCGAGGTCGAGGCCTATCACCACACCGATCCGGCCGCGCACTCCTATGGCGGCCAGACGCCGCGCAATGCCGTGATGTTTGGGCCGCCTGGCTATGCCTATGTCTATCGCTCCTATGGCATCCACTGGTGCGTCAACTTCGTATGCGAACAGGAAGGCAGCGCCAGCGCGGTGCTGATCCGTGCGCTCGAGCCGACGTTTGGTCTGCCTCTGATGCGGCGGCGCCGCGGCCTTGCGGACGCGCGGCTGCTCTGCTCCGGGCCGGGACGCTTGTGCGAGGCCCTCGGCATCACCGGTGCGCACAGCGGGCTTGCGCTCGATGTCTCGCCCTTCGCGCTGCGCGCGCGCGAGACCGAGCCGGAGATCGCGGTCGGCGTGCGCGTCGGCATCACCAAAGCGGCGGAACTGCCGTGGCGCTACGGGCTGAAGGGCTCGAAATTCCTGAGCAAGCCGTTCCGTGTCTGATCGGACGGCGGCCGCGTCCAGATGTCGCTCAGCGGATACCCATCCTTGATGTGTATGCTCGCCCCGATAGTATGATGTTCAGATTGCCGCGAAACGGGGACGGTCGTGGCTCAACGCATCATCGTCTTATCCGACGGAACCGGTAACGCCGCGTCGAGCGTGTGGCGCACGAACGTTTGGCGCATTTTTCAGACGCTCGATCTGCAATCCGACATCCAGGCCGCGAAATATGACGACGGAGTTGGAACATCGTCGTTTGTTCCGCTGGCTTTGCTGGGCGGCGCCTTTGGCTGGGGGCTGAAGCGAAACGTCCTCGATGCCTACAAGTTCGTGTGCCGCAACTATCGCGCCGGTACCGAACTTTATCTTTTTGGCTTCAGTCGCGGCGCCTTCACCGCTCGGGTCATTGCCGGCCTTATCTTGAATCAAGGCCTCGTACAGGCGGACACCGAAGCCGAGTTGCATGATTTGGCGCGCAAGGCCTACAGAGCCTTCCGCGCCGAGGGCTTCCATTCATTTCTGAGAATTGAGGTCCCGTTCCGCCGGTTACGCGACGGACTGGTGCGGCTGCTCGACATCGTCAGGCGTCAAACGCCGTATGATCCTAAGAAAAACATACGGGTTCCGAACATCGAGTTTATCGGGATCTGGGATACTGTTGCGGCCTATGGCCTTCCCATCGATGAAATGACGCGCGGCGTCAGCGACTGGATTTGGCCGCTGTATTTCCCGGATCGCAAGCTTAGCCCGCGCGTGCTTTGTGCGCGACACGCGCTTGCGCTCGACGATGAACGCACGACCTTCCACCCATTGCTGTGGACGGAAGACGGTGAACCGCCCCATCCCGTCCTTCCTCATTCTCTGGATGAGGAACGGATCGCACAGGTCTGGTTCGCCGGAATGCATTCCAATGTCGGAGGCGGTTACCCCGACGATGCGATGGCATTCGTGCCGCTCTACTGGATTTTGGAAGAAGCTAGGAAACGGGGTCTCCAATTCAAATCGGAACCCATTGCTGATCCCGACACAACGAAATGGATCAGATCCTCGCGCGACAAGGATGGCCGGCTCTATGACTCTCGCGCCGGACTCGGTGGCTACTACCGCTACGGTCCGCGCAAGGTGTTCGATCTCTGCAACGACCCGGTTTCCAAGGTCAAGGTTTCACTCCCAAAGATACATCACAGCGTGTTCGAGCGTATCGATAGCGGCAGCAACGGCTATGCGCCGATCGGCCTGCCGGAGAGCTACGCCGTGGTGACCGAGAGTGGGCAAGTCGTCGCCGCGAGTCAGGTCTTCGAGACAACTGCTCAAGCTTCAAAACGTCATGAGGCGCAGGAGCGGCTCTGGAATTACGTCTGGCTCAGGCGGATCGTGTACTTCGTCACGCTGGCGGCGACATTCCATCTCGTGGCGTTCTGGCTCTTTCACCCCCGCAACGCCGTGCACGAATACGAAAGCTACATTCGGCTCGTGTCCGAATTCGTACGTCTCATCCAGTCATTTCTGCCGCGATCGCTCGAGTGGTGGACCAATTGGTACGCCGCTAATCCGGAATGGCTCCTGGCGGGCTTCGGACTTGTGGCGGCGTCCATAATCGTCGGATCCCGCCTGAGCGAAAAGATCGCGGATACAATGCGGGTCATATGGCGGTC
>JAXDNZ010000380.1:0-3547 GCA_034669185.1 Hyphomicrobiales bacterium | reverse complement strand
CGCGGCGGTCGGCGCGCGTGGTCATCGCAACGGCGTCAGACCCGGCGTCGGGTTCGGTGATACAGATCGCCGGCTTGTCGCCGGAGAGCACGAGGCCGGCCGCGAGACGCTTCTGCTCCTCGTTGCCATAGGCCATCACCGTCGAGATCGCGCCCATGTTGGTCTCGACCACGATCCGCGCCGTGACGGTGCAGCGCTTCGCCATTTCCTCGGTGACGAGTACGGCATCGAGGTACGAGCGCCCCTGCCCGCCATACTCGGTTGGGATCGTCATTCCGACAAAGCGCTCGGTCGTCAGCGCCTTCACGATGTCCCAGGGATACTGCTCGCTGGCGTCGACCTCGGCGGCGCGCGGACACACCACCGTGTCGGCAAACTCGCGAGCGCGCGCCTGCAGCGCAAGCTGATCGGAAGTGAGGCCGATATCCATGGGGTGCCTCTCCTTTGTCATTCCGGAAGCCGAGCGCAGCGAGGCTGTCCGGAATCCATAACCACGAGCGGTGCAATGACGTGAGGCAGGTGGTTATGGATTCCGGGCTCGCCGCTGTGCGGCGCCCCGGAATGACGCCTAGATCATCACCTGTCCGCCGTTCGCGGATAGTGTCGATCCGGTGATGAACCCAGCCTCGTCGGAGGCGAGGAACACGACGCAGCGCGCGATCTCTTCCGGCTCACCGAGGCGCCCGGTCGGGATCAACGGCAGGATGTTCTTCTCCAGTACGTCCTTCGGCACCGCCTGCACCATCTCGGTGTTGATGTAGCCCGGGCAGATCGCATTCACCGTGATGCCGGCGCGCGCGCCTTCCAGCGCCAGCGCCTTGGTGAAGCCGAGGTCGCCCGCCTTCGCGGCCGAGTAGTTCGCCTGGCCGAACTGCCCCTTCTGACCGTTGATCGACGAGATGTTGATGATGCGGCCGAACTTGCGCGAGCGCATGCCGTCCCACAGCGGACGGCTCATGTTGAACAGCGAATTCAGATTGGTGTTGATGACCTGATTCCAGTGCTCCGGCGTCATGCGGTGGAACGGCGCGTCGCGCGTGATGCCGGCATTGTTGACCAGGACTTCCACCGGGCCGAGGTCGGCCTCGACCTGCTTGAGGCCCGCGGTGCAGGCTTCGAAGGACGAGACGTCCCACTTGTAGACGCCGATGCCGGTCTCGGCCTTGAACTTGTTCGCGGCCTCGTCGTTGCCGCCGTAATTCGCCGCGACCTTGTATCCGGCAGCCTTTAGCGCCTTCGAGATCGCCGCGCCGATGCCGCGCGTTCCGCCCGTCACCACTGCCACGCGTGCCATTCCCAAATCCTCCCTGAAGTCTCCTGCTTGAAAGCAGCTTAAAGACGTTCATGGCCGGGACAAGCCCGGCCATGACATCTCAGATTCTTGATTTGCGGCAGTCTTACCGTTCCACGCACATCGCGATGCCCATGCCGCCGCCGATGCAGAGCGTGGCGAGGCCCTTCTTGGCGTCGCGCTTCTGCATCTCGAACAGCAGCGTGGTGAGCACGCGCGCGCCCGACGCGCCGATCGGATGGCCGATCGCGATCGCGCCGCCGTTGACGTTGACCTTGCCGGTGTCCCAGCCGAGGTCCTTGTTGACCGCGCAGGCCTGCGCGGCGAACGCCTCGTTGGCCTCGACCAGATCGAGGTCGCCGATATTCCAGCCAGCCTTCTTCAGCGCGGCGCGCGAGGCCGGGATCGGGCCGGTGCCCATGATCGACGGATCGACGCCCGCATGCGCCCACGAGACGATGCGCGCGAGCGGCGTCTTGCCGAGCTTGGCGGCCTGGCTCGCCTTCATCAGCACCAAGGCGGCCGCGCCGTCATTGATGCCCGAGGCGTTCGCGGCAGTGACGGTGCCTTCCTTCTCGAAGGCCGGGCGCAGCTTTGCGATCGACTCCACCGTGACGCCGGCCTTCGGATATTCGTCGGTATCGACCACGATGTCGCCCTTGCGGCCCTTGATCGTGACCGGGGTGATCTCGTCCTTGAACTTGCCGGCCTTCTGCGCGGCCTCGGCTTTGTTCTGCGAAGCGGCCGCAAACTCATCCTGCTGGCCTCGGGTGATCTGGTACTGCTTGGCGACGTTCTCGGCGGTATTGCCCATGTGGTAGCCGTTGAAGGCGTCCCACAAGCCGTCCTTGATCATCGTGTCGACCAGTTCGAGCGAGCCCATCTTCACGCCGTTGCGCAGGTGCTGCGCATGTGGCGCCATGCTCATCGATTCCTGGCCGCCCGCGACCACGATTTCGCTGTCGCCATTTTTGATCGCCTGGTACCCCAACGCGACCGCGCGCAGGCCCGAGCCGCACAGCTGGTTCACGCCCCAGGCCGGACTTTCCACCGGGATGCCGGCGCCGATCGAGGCGATGCGGGCCGGGTTCTGGCCCTGGCCGGCGGTCAGGATCTGCCCCATGATCACCTCGGAAACCTGCTTGCCCTCGACGCCGGCGCGCTTGAGCGCTTCCTTGATGGCGATCTTGCCGAGCTCATGGGCCGGCAGGCTGCCGAAGGCCCCGTTAAAGGCCCCGACCGGGGTCCGTGCCGCGCTTACGATGACAACGTCGTCCTGCATGTGAATCTCCTGGTGAATCTCGGGCGCCGATGCGCCGCATCCCGTCCGCCGCGTGGTTAAGTACAATCCTTGGGCGCCTGCCGGAGAGCTGTCAATGACGGCCCTCCCATGCCGGCATTATTGCGCGGCAGCATGCGTCCCGCTGTGATCGTACCGCGACTTAACGATAGCTATGCCGCCCTGCACAAAAAGGTAGCCCGCCTCAGCCAAAAGTGCATACTTTGACTTGAGTTACCGCGCACAAGGGACTTTTCATGGCGGCCGCCGGCGAACCCATCCTGGTGAAGCTCTACGCCAATCGGCGTCTCTATCGGCCGGAGAGCGGCGCCTATGTGTCGCTGGACGATCTGCTCTCCTATACGCGCAACGGCTTCGACATCGTAGTCCATGATGCGAGCACCGGCGTAGACATCACGCAGTTCATTCTGGACCAAAGCCCCACCGAGCACTGACCCATGAGCAAGTCCGAAGGACCGGTCACGATCAAGAAGTACGCCAACCGGCGGCTCTACAATACCGGCACCAGCACCTACGTGACGCTGGAAGATCTCGCCACCATGGTGAAGGCCGGCGAGGACTTCGCGGTCTATGACGCGAAGACCGGCGAGGACATCACGCGTTCAGTGCTGACCCAGATCATCGTCGAGCAGGAAGGCAAGGAAGGCCAGAGCCTGCTGCCGATCAATTTCCTGCGCCAGCTCATCCGCTTCTATGGCGACTCGATGCAGAATCTGGTGCCGCGCTATCTCGAAGTCTCGATCGACTCGTTGACCAAGGAGCAGGAGAAGTTCCGCAATCAGATGGTGCAGGCGTTCGGTGTGACGCCGTTCGGGCCGCTCGAAGAGCATGTCCGGCGCAACATGGAGATGTTCAAGCAGGCTTTCTCGGTGTTCACGCCGTTCGCGCGACGCGACGAGCCGGCATCCTCCGACGAGCCGAATACGGCTCCGCCCCAGCCGAGCGACCTCGACGAA
>JAXDNZ010000379.1:0-5051 GCA_034669185.1 Hyphomicrobiales bacterium | reverse complement strand
ATCATCGTGCGCACGCTGGTGCAGGGCGGCCTGCAGGTGATGCAGGCGATGGTCGAGGTCGGCGCCGAGACCAATCTCGTCACCGGCTTGCTGACCGCGAGCGCGCTGACCTCCTCGCCGGCGGTGCTCGCGCTCCTCGAGCAGCGCTTCGCCATCGCGGCCAAACGCACCGAGACGCTGCTCGGCAAGCTTCCCGCCGGCAGCAAGTATGACGCCCTGCGCGAGCGCGTGCGTTCGCTCACGCAATTGGCCGACTTCAAGCCGCGCGCCGGCGAGAGCGAGATGGAACGCCTGCAGAAGGTGTTTCGCACCCACGAGACGCTGACCAAGCTGCTGATCGGCCTGATCGACGGCCTCAATCTCGACGTGGTGGCGCAGAGCGAGGACGCGGTGAAGCGTTCGAGCAAGCTGGTGCGGGGCCTGGTGTCGACGCAGGTCATGGGCCTGCGCAACGCGCTCGAGGTCGCGGCCCAGACGCATCTGATCACCTCGCTGGTGAGCGAGGGCGCGGACGCGAAGGAAGCCGCCGCCCTCGCCCCGCTGCAGGAGCGTTTCAAGGACGCGGCCGAGGCGCTCGCCAAGGCTTCGCAGACGCTCGCCAACCAGGAGGTCAAGAACGCGATCGCCGAATTGCTCGCGTTCGGCGACGGCGCGACGAGCGTGTTTGCGCTGCGCGCGCGCGAGCTCGCCGCCGCCACGCGCGCGGACGAAACCATCGAGCAGAACGTGACGATCCAGCGCTCGCTCGACCGCGCGGTCGCGGTGCTGGTCGGCGACGCCGAGCAGTCGATGAAGAGCGGCTCGAGCCGGCTGCTCGACGACCTCGCCCGCAACCGCATGCTCCTGCTGATCGTCGCCGCGATGAGCGTGCTCGCGGCGATCGCGATCGGCGTGTTCTACGTGCAGCGCCGCCTCGTGCGCCGGCTGATCCGGATGGGCGACGCGATGCGGCGCCTCTCCGCGGGCGAGACCGAGCTGCGCGTGCCGGCGCTCGCCGACCGTGACGAGATCGGCGAGATGGCGCGCTCGCTCGAAGTGTTCCGCGCGGGCGAGATCGAGCGGCGCGGCTTTGCGGCGCGCCAGGAGAGCGAGCAGGCGGCGCAACGCGAGCGCGCCACCGGCATCGAGCAGATGATCGGCGACTTCCGCGCGACCGTCACGGCCGTGATCGCGGCGGTCGCCGACAATGTATCCAGCATGGAGGCGACCGCGCGCACCCTCTCCAGCATCGCGGCGGACGCGGGCAGCCAGGCGCGCTCGGCATCGACCTCCTCCGAGCAGACCTCCTCGAACGTGCGCAGCGTCGCCGGCGCCACCGAAGAGCTCGGCGCCTCGATCCGCGACATCAGCGAACAGGCCGGCCAAGCGAACCGCGTGGTCGAGCACGCGGCGACAATCGCGAAATCCGCCGACCACCTCGTCGGACAGCTCGCGAGCGGCGCGGCGCGCATCGGCGACGTGGTGAAGCTGATCCGCGCCATCGCCGAGCAGACCAATCTGCTCGCGCTCAACGCCACGATCGAGGCCGCGCGCGCGGGCGAAGCTGGCCGCGGCTTCGCGGTGGTTGCCTCCGAGGTAAAGACGCTCGCGAGCCAGACCGCGAAGGCGACCGAGGAGATCGCCGCACAGGTCGGTGCGATCCAGGGGTCGACCGCCGAAGCGGTCAGCGCGATCCGCCAGATCAGCGACGTGATGGGCGACATCAGCCGCTTCACCTCGACCATTGCGGTCTCGGTCGAGGAGCAGAGCGCCTCGACCCAGGAGATCGGCCGCAACGTGCACGAGGCCGCCACCGGCGCGCGCGAGCTCGCCGGCAACATGGCGACCGTCACCGAGGCGATCGAGGAGACGAACCGTTCGGCGTCGGCCGTGCTTGACGCCTCGAACGCACTCACCGCGCAGGCCGGCACCTTGCAGCACGCGGTCGACACCTTCCTCGACCGGGTCGCCGCGGCCTAAACCTTCTCGGCTTTCAGTTCGTGCGAAGCGGCGGGCAAGGCGGCTGAGCGCACACCGGCCGGGCGACCGGTTCTCGCTTCAGGTACGGATTGGGCGTGTTGAAGTCGAACCAGAAATCGAGCAGCGCGTAGATCGCGGCGCCGGTCAGGACCAGCGCCGTGCCGGACGCGATCCGCCGCCAGTCGAACCGATCAGCCGACCACATGCGCCGCACCGGCGGCGCGACCTCGACGCGGCGGAACATCGGCACGTAGTTGCCGAGCGGCAGCTCGATCTGGATCGCCTCGCGGCTGCCGGCGCCGGCGTAATAGCGGTTGATCGCGCGCCGCAGCCGCCCCGCCTCGACGCGCACGATCGGATCGGTCTGCGGATCGAACGTCTCGTCGCGGCCGAATGCCTCGAGCGCGATCGTGTAGCCCTTGATGCGCTCGGCGTCGCCGCGCAGTGTCGCTTCGACCACGTAGCGCAGGAAAGCGACAAGCTGCGGCGAGCCGCGAAACACGTCGCTCGCCACCGCGCGATCGAGCGCACTGCGCACCTCATCGGCGCGCGGCGCGTCGAAGTCTTCAAGACGATGTCCGGCCATCGTCATTTTGCGTCGATGCTTTCTCCGACCCCTCGAGAACCGCCCACGCGACGTGCTTCATCCTGACGTGCGGCGGGCGATCGACAACGCCCGGGCCCGCAACGCAGCTATGCATACCGCAACCTTAATGTTGATGTAAATACGGATACAATCTACAGTTTGCGGGAGGGTCGCGAATCCGCCGTTGCCAAGCCACTCCCGTCGCGAATCCCGATGGACGACTCGCCCGTGCTGACAAAATGGCGCCCGGCATTCCGCCGCGCCGTCACGGCTGATATAGGAATGCTCGACAACCGGATTTTGCGGCGTTCCGCCGCCGCATGCAGGAGAACCGCCATGCCGCTCGCCCGCACCAAGCAAGCCGCGCCGACGGTCCCGAACGACCTGGCGTCGTTCTGGGTGCCGTTCACGCCCAACCGCGCCTTCAAGAAGGCGCCGCGTCTGATCGTGCGCGCCAAGGACATGCATTACTACACGGTCGACGGCAAAGCCGTGCTCGACGGCTCGGCCGGCATGTGGTGCTGCAACGCCGGCCACAACCGCGCCTCGATCGTGCAGGCGATCCAGGACCAGGCCGCCGAGCTCGATTATCCGCCCGCCTTTCAGTTTTCGCACCCCAAGGCGTTCGAGCTGGCGAGCCGCATCGCGGCGCTCGCGCCGGCCGACCTCGACCACGTGTTCTTCTGCAATTCCGGCTCGGAGGCTGTCGACACCGCGCTCAAGGTCGCCCTCGCCTACAACAACGTCCGCGGCGAGGCCTCGCGCGTCCGGCTGATCGGCCGCGAGCGCGGTTATCACGGCGTCGGCTTCGGCGGCATCTCGGTCGGTGGCATCGTGGCGAACCGCAAGATGTTCGGCACCGCGCTCGGCGGCGTGGATCATTTGCCGCACACCTACAATCGCGAGCAGCAGGCCTTCACCAAGGGCGAGCCGGAGTGGGGCGCGCATCTGGCCGACGATCTCGACCGCATTGTCGCGCTGCACGATGCCTCCACCATCGCGGCCGTGATCGTGGAGCCGATGTCCGGTTCGACCGGCGTTCTGCCGCCGCCCCAGGGCTATCTCCAGCGCCTGCGGGCGATCTGCGACAAGCACGGCATCCTGCTGATCTTCGACGAAGTCATCACCGGCTTCGGCCGGCTGGGCTGCGCTTTCGCGGCCGAGCGCTACGGCGTCATTCCCGACATGATCACCTTTGCCAAGGGCGTCACCTCCGGCACCGTGCCGATGGCGGGCGTCATCGTGCGCAAGGGCATCTACGACGCCTTCATGCGCGGGCCCGAGCACGTGATCGAGCTGTTCCACGGCTACACCTATTCGGCGCATCCCCTCGCCTGCGCGGCCGGCATCGCGACGCTCGACGTCTATCGCGACGAGGACCTGTTCGGCCGCGCCAAGGCGCTCGAGCCGGCATGGGCCGACGCCGCGATGTCGCTGAAGGGAACGCCGGGCGTCCTCGACATCCGCACGCTCGGTCTCGTCGCCGCGATCGATCTCTCGTCGCGCCCCGACGCCTACGGCAAGCGCGCCTACGACTCGATGGAGAAGGCGTTCCATGAGCACGGCCTGATGTTCCGCATCACCGGCGATACCATCGCGCTCTCGCCGCCGCTGATCATCACGGAAGACCAGATCGGCGAGATCTTCGACAAGGTGAAGACGGTGATCGGGCAGGTGCACTAGCGGCGGCCGGGACACGCGCGCGCTGTATTACGCGACCGCCATCGCGGCTTCGACTTTTCTCACATCACCCGCCTTCACGCAGGCCTCGATGTGCCCGGGCGGGGTTTGGCGAGATCTCGGGGTTCTTCAACAGGCATCTCGGGAAGTAGTCCGCGCGAGGCGACGAACGCTGCTTGACGAAAGGGTGCCGGCGCGATCACTCATGATCGCGACGCAACCCGGACAGGTTCGGCGTTCGATGGATCAGCCCGGCACGATCACGACGGCGCGCGGCAGCGCTCTCGCCGCGACCGTCGCCTTCGCGCAGCGTGAGCCCGGACGCTGCCTCGCGATCGTGCTTGCGCTGCATGTCCTTATCTGGACGCTGCTGCCGGCGCTCACCTCGCACAACTTGCAGCTCGATCTCGTCGAGGATTTGGCCCTCGGCCGCGAATGGCAGCTCGGCTACTGGAAGCATCCACCGCTGCCGTGGTGGCTCGCCGACCTCGCCTACCGCGTCACCGGCAACGTCAACGCCGTCTACGTGCTCGGGCCGCTCGCCGCCGCGACCTGCCTGTATGTCGTCTGGCTCCTGGGCCGCGACATCGTCGGCGGCGCCCAGGCGCTGATTGCCGTGCTCGCGCTGGAAGGCGTGCATTTCTACAATTTCTCGGCCGTCAAGTTCGCCCACGACCAGATGCAGCTACCGTTCTGGGCGCTGACCGGGCTGTTCCTCTATTGCGCACTGACGCGCGGGCGGAAGCTCGACTGGCTCGTCGCCGGAGCGGCGCTCGCGCTGTGCTTCTGGTCGAAATACGCGGCCTTCGCGCTCGCCGGCAGCATC
>JAXDNZ010000378.1:0-3936 GCA_034669185.1 Hyphomicrobiales bacterium | reverse complement strand
GCCGGAAATTCTCCACGCGATGCGTCAGGTCGACATCGTCGCCGCCGAGGCCGCGCTCGGTCAGCACCGCGGCGATGTCCGCGGCGAGCGTGCCGGCGCCATCGCGCGCCGCATCGACCACCATGCGGGCGAGCCGCGGCGGCAGCGGCAGGCGGCGCAGCGCGTGGCCTTCGCCCGTGATGCGGCCGCCGTCGAGCGCGCCCAACTCCGCGAGCAATGCGCGCGCCTCGGCGAGCGCCCCCTTCGGCGGCGGATCGAGAAACGACAGCGCCTCCGGCGTTGCGCCCCAGGCGGCGAGATCGAGCACGAAGGACGAAAGGTCGGAGGTGAGGATCTCGGGCCGCGCGTAGGCTTCCAGCGACGCGGTCTGCGGCTCGTCCCATAGCCGGTAGCTGACGCCCGGCTCGGTGCGGCCGGCGCGGCCGCGGCGCTGGTCGGCGGCGGCGCGCGAGACCCGCACGGTCTCGAGGCGCGTCAGGCCGACGTCCGGCTCGTAGCGCGGCACCCGCGCAAGCCCGCTATCGACCACGATGCGCACGCCTTCAATCGTGAGCGAGGTCTCGGCAATCGAGGTGGCGAGCACGACCTTGCGCCGGCCGGCCGGCGCGGGAGAAATCGCGCGGTCCTGCGTCGCGGCATCGAGCGCGCCGTAGAGCGCGACAACGTCCGTCGCCGCATCCACGCGCGGTTTCAGCAAGGCTTCGGTGCGGCGGATTTCGGCGGCGCCGGGCAGAAACGCCAGCACCGAGCCCGGCTCCGCCCTTAGAGCGCGCGCGACCGCATCGGCCATCTGGTCCTCGATGCGCGCACGCGGGTCGCGGCCGACATAGTGCGTCGCGACCGGAAACGCGCGGCCCTGCGACTCGATCACCGGCGCATCGCCCAGGAGTGCCGCCACGCGCGCGCCGTCGATCGTCGCCGACATCACCAAAATCTTCAGGTCCTCGCGCAAACCTTGTTGCGCGTCGCGTGCGAACGCGAGGCCGAGGTCTGCGTCGAGCGAGCGCTCGTGGAATTCATCGAACAGCACCGCGGCGATGCCCTTGAGTTCCGGGTCGTCGAGGATGAGGCGCGTGAAGACGCCTTCGGTCACGACCTCGATGCGGGTCCGCGCCGACACCTTGGAGCCAAAGCGGACGCGCAGGCCCACGGTGTCGCCGACGCGCTCGCCAAGGGTCTGCGCCATGCGGTCGGCGGCGGCGCGCGCCGCGATCCGGCGCGGCTCGAGCACGAGGATTTTTCCGTTCGGACCGTGCTTGGCCCACGGTTCTTCGGCAAGCACCAGCGGCACGCGCGTGGTCTTGCCGGCGCCGGGCGGCGCGACGAGGACGGCGGCGTTGCGCGCGCGCAGCGCCGAGGTGAGCGCCGGCAGCGCGTCGTCGATGGGGAGAGGTGCCCGATCCATTCGGGGTGTTTTACAGACAACCGGTGTCGCACACGACCTCGTCCTTCGAGACGCCCGCCGGCGCTGACGCTTCGGCGGGCTCCTCAGCATGAGGTCTATGAGAGGCTTCACGGCGTTCAGACAGCGCCTGCATCGCCGCCCTCATGGTGAGGAGCGAGGCGAAGCCTCGCGTCTCGAACCATGGCCACGGGCGCAGACGACCCTTTCCCGTTGTGGGAGCGGGTGCGCCGGAGCAAGCGGCGTCCGCATGGTTAACACATCCCTAATTCCCGCCCTGGCGCGCTGCTTGCCAGCGTAAGCCGATCGCAACGGCTCGGTGCGAAAATGACACGCATGGGAACGGAAATGGGACAACCGGCGCCGCGCGTCGACTGGGTCGATTACGCCAAGGGCTTCTGCATCGTCATGGTGGTGATGATGCACTCGACGCTCGGCGTCGAGCAGGCGGCCGGCCAGACCAGCTGGATGCACCATGCGGTCGCGTTCGCGAAGCCGTTCCGCATGCCCGACTTCTTTCTCATCTCCGGCCTCTTCCTGGCGCGCGTGATCGATCGCGACTGGCGCACTTACCTCGATCGCAAGGTCGTGCACTTCGCGTATTTCTACGTGCTGTGGGTCACGATCCAGTTCTGTTTCAAGGCGCCGGGGCTGATGGCCGAGCATGGCGCGCGCGGTGTCGCGCTGATGTATGCCGAATCCTTCATCGAGCCGTTCGGCACGCTCTGGTTCATCTATCTGCTGCCGATCTTCTTCGTGCTGACGAAACTGACGCGCGGCGTACCGGTCATCGTCATCTGGACCGTGCTGGCGGCACTTGAAGTGGCGCATATCCAGACCGGATGGACCGCGATCGACGAGTTCGCCAACCGCTTCGTGTATTTCTACACCGGCTATGTGCTGGCGACCCGCATCTTCGCGATCGCCGCCGCCGTGCAGGCGCGCCCCGCGCTCGCGGCGCTCGGCCTCGCCGTGTGGGCGGCCTTCAACGGCTTCTATGTGTTCGGCGGCCTCGCCGACAAGCCGTTCGTGTCGCTCACGCTCGGGCTGATCGGTGCGGTCGCGGTGGTGTCCGTCTCGGCGTTGATGGCCAAGAGCGACGTGTTCGCTCCGCTGCGCACGCTCGGCAAGCACTCGATCGTCGTCTATCTGGCGTTCTTCCTCGGCATGGCGGGCTCGCGCGCGCTGCTGCTGAAGACCGGCATCGTTCCCGACCTCGGAACGGTGGCGCTGCTTGTCACCGCATGCGGCATCGGCGTCGCGGTCGCGCTGTTCTGGGCGGTGCGCGGCACGCCGTTCCGTTTCCTGTTCGAGCGGCCGGCCTGGGCGCGGCTGCGTGACAAGCCGAAATTCGTGCTGCAGCCGGCCGAATAGTCGCCGGAACCGATCCGGCTTCCCGCCGATTAGGCGGACATGACCTTCGTCACGCTGATCGGGCTCGTCGCGGCGTTCTGCACGACGGTCTCGTATATCCCGCAACTCAAGAAGATCTGGGTCACCGGCGAAACCGAGGACATCTCGCTAAAAATGTTCCTGATCCTCGCGTTGGGGATCGCGCTGTGGGTCGTCTACGGCGTGCTGCAGCACGATGCCGTCATCATCCTGGCCAACAGCGTGAGCCTCGTGCTGCTCGGCGCCATCCTGTTCTTCAAGCTGCGGGGGAGCCTGCGGAAATCCGCATGATTCATCGCGGTGGACAGCCCGTCCGGCGGGGTGAAATCGCCCGATAAGGCCCTATATTGGCCGCATGGCCAAAACCGCACCGAAACCCGCCGCCATGCCCGCGGCGTCGCCCGCATCGCGTCCCGTACGGCAGGGCGATCACGTCTTCCTGGTCGACGGCTCGGGCTACATCTTCCGCGCCTACCACGCGCTGCCGCCGCTGAACCGCAAGTCGGATGGCCTGCAGGTCAACGCGGTGCTCGGCTTCTGCAACATGCTGTGGAAGCTGTTGCGCGACATGAAGCCGGAGGACCGACCGACGCATCTCGCGGTGATCTTCGACAAGTCCGAGAAGACGTTCCGCAACGAGCTCTACGCCGACTACAAGGCGCACCGGCCGGATGCGCCGGCCGATCTCATCCCGCAGTTTCCGCTGATCCGGCAAGCGGTGCGCGCGTTCGACATTCCGTGCCTCGAAATGGTCGGATACGAAGCCGACGACCTGATCGCCACCTATGCGCGCGAAGCCTGCGCCGTGAAGGCGAACGTCACCATCGTGTCGTCCGACAAGGACCTGATGCAGCTCGTGAACGACTGCGTCATCATGTACGACACGATGAAGGACAAGAAGATCGGCGTCGCGGAGGTGATCGAGAAGTTCGGCGTGCCGCCCGAGAAGGTGATCGAGGTACAGGCGCTGATCGGCGACTCCACCGACAACGTGCCGGGCGTGCCGGGCATCGGGGTGAAGACCGCCGCGCAACTGATCGGCGAATACGGCGACCTCGAAACGCTGCTGTCGCGCGCAAGCGAGATCAAGCAGGAGAAGCGGCGCCAGAGCCTGATCGAGCACGCCGAGAAGGCGCGCATCT
>JAXDNZ010000377.1:0-3740 GCA_034669185.1 Hyphomicrobiales bacterium | reverse complement strand
GTCGATGCCGAAATGCGTCCGCTTGAGCGTGATCTCGCTGCGTGCGGCGCCAGTCTCGGCGGCATACCGCGTGAGCGCCTGCATGCAGTGCCCCTCCCGTGCGGCGCACACGAGCGCGATCCCTTCGGCGATGATCCGGCCATCGCCGGCCCAGGGCGTGTCCTTCGGACCCACGATATCGATGCGCAGCGGCCGCTCGGGCAGATAGAAGCCTGCGCCGTTCACGATGTTGGTGTCGCTGCCGAACAGTCGCAGCGGGGCGCGTGTGGTTTCGGTCCAGGCTTTCTCCACCGCGGCCGCGATCATCCGGTAGTGCGCCGCATGGTTCGGCACACCGGCGCGATGGATCACGGAGGCGATCACCGGCGAGACGATAACCGCGATCAGCGGAACCGCGCAGGCCGCGACCAGGGCACGGGCCGCCGCGCCGCGCGTCACCTGCAAGAGGCGCGAAGACAGCAAGGCGGCCGGCAGCATCGACCACATCGGCAGCGTCCACAGCGTCGCGAGCCGCGTGCGCAACGCGAGGGCCAGCAGGATCGGCGCGAGGAACGCCGTCCAAGTCGCGACCGCCAGCATTCGCCGGTCCGCTTCGCGCGGCCACAGCATATCGCGCGCCGCCGGAGCATCCGGCCGGCATACGAGCATCACGACGGCGATGCCGCCCGCGACAAACAGAACGCCGCCAAAATAGTCGGCAAAGGAATCGAGCAGCACACGAAGATTCATCACCTCATGCGAGGCGGTCGCATAACGGAACGGCTGGAAATCGTAACCGATCAGCGAAACGACGTTCGGGGCGAACACCAGTGCTCCGACGACGGCCGACGCCCACGGCGCGGGAGAGCGCAGGTAGTCCCAGCGTTGCGGATGAACGAACGCCGCCGCGATGAAACCAAGAATCAGAAAGATCGACCAGTACTTGGTCAGCATTGCGATGGCCGCTGCGAGGCCCGCGGCCGCGCCCCACAGCAGGTTGCGTTCGGCGAACGAGCGCAGGAAACAGTAGGAGGCTGCGGCCCAGACCGGGATCAGCAAGGCATTCGAGTTGAACTTGAGCGGCTGGAGATTGAAGCCCGGTGAAAACGTCAGCATCATCAAGGCAAGCACGCGTTTGTGGCCCTCGACGGTGCGCTCCGCGATCAGCCACACGAACCACAGCGCAATCCCGATGCTGACCGCCGAGAGCAGATAGAACGCCCAGTCCGCGTAGGGAAACACCGCAAACCAGGCTGCGGTGACCCACGCGGGAAAGGGCGGATGCTTGGGATAGCCGTATGCCGGAACAAGCGACCACGAGACCAGTTCGCCCATGTCGAAGTGGATGTCCTGCGTGGACTTGGCGATCAGCGCATAGATCCACCACGCCAGCAGGTAGCCGATGATGAGCGCCGCCGCGGTGGTGCGGCTTTTCTTCGGATCAGCCAGGGCGTCGGCGAGCCGCTCGAACGGCCGCAGCAGGCGGCGCACCGCCGTCATGGTGTCGTCGTTCGACCGGCGTCGCTGCTCTCGGTCGCCGCTACGATGTAGACCGGGCGGCGGCGCGTCTCGCCCAGGATGCGCCCGACATATTCGCCGATGATGCCGAGGACGAGGAACTGCCCGGCGCCGAGCATCGCGATCACCGCCATGATCGAGGGCCAGCCGGCGACCGTATGGCCGATGAACAGGAAGCTGACCACCGAATAGACCAGCAGCAGGATGCCGATCAGCGCGAACATCAGTGCGAGATGAATGGCGAGCCGCAGCGGCTTGATGCTGTGCGCGACAATTCCGGTCACGGCGAAATCGATCATCCGGCGCAGCGTGAATTTCGAGGCGCCGGCCTGCCGCACGCCTTGCACGTATGAAACGGTTGCGAGCGGGAAGCCGAGCCAGCGGATCAAGCCGCGCAGGAACACGTCCTGATCCTCGAGCGCGTTGATGACGTCGACCGCGGCGCGGTCGAGCAGCATGAAGTCGGCGCTTCCGGGCTCGATGTGCACGTCGCCGAGCGCATCGAGCACGCGATAGAACAGCCGCGAGCTCGTCTTCTTCGCCGTCGAGTTCGGCCCGTCGGCGTCGAGCCGGCGCGTGGCGACGATCTTCGCGCCCGCCTGCCACTGCTCGATCAATTGTTTCGCCACTTCGGGCGGATGCTCGAAATCGCAATCCATCGCGATCACGGCGCGTCCGCGCGCGTGGCGCAATCCGGCGCGCAAGGCCGCCTGATGGCCGAAGTTGCGCGTGAACGAGACATAGCGGACCGCCGGATCGCGTGCCGCGAGCGCGCGGATCGCCGTGAGCGTGCCATCGGTCGATCCGTCGTCGACGAAGACGATCTCGTAGGCGCCGAACGGCGCCGCGACCTCGGCGAGGCGCGCCGCCATACCGGCGACGTTGTGCGCCTCATTGTGCGCCGGCAGGACAAACGAGAGCGTCGGGATACTCATGAGCCGGGTCACACTGCGGGGCGGTGCCCGGACGATGGGCCAGCCGCCATTGTGGCGGAAAAGCCCCGTCGACTCAACGAGAAGCGCGCTCCGGGCGCGGCGGCACGGTCGCGATCATGAAGCGTTTGGGCGCGCTTTCGAAGCCGAGCCACCGCCGCGCCACCGTCACCTCGGTGCGGCGCGATCCGGGTACGGCGTCGATGTACCTGGCGGCCTGGTCGATCCAGTACTGCACGCCGGCGTCGACCATGATCACCATGCCGTCGCGCGCGATCCGCGCATCGTCGGCCCATGGCGAGAGGTAGCGCGAGAAGTCCGCGAAGGTCGACGGCCGGTCGGTGCCGTAGAACGCCGCGGTGCTCACCAGGACGAACGGGCCGCCGATCAGCTTGAGCGGCCGGTCGGTCGTGGCGCGCCACTCACGCTCCGCCGCCGCCATCACGAGCCGCGCATAAGCGGCATCGTTTTCGACCCCGCGCTTGAGGATCACGAACGCGACGATCGGCGACGCCAAGACGCTGAACAGCGTGATCGCG
Source organism: Hyphomicrobiales bacterium (assembly GCA_034669185.1). GTDB lineage: Bacteria > Pseudomonadota > Alphaproteobacteria > Rhizobiales > Xanthobacteraceae > PALSA-894. The sequence continues at coordinate 772 of JAXDNZ010000377.1, read as the reverse complement.
ATCGACACCGTCGCAAGCCGCAACAGCGCGACGCGCGGCAATACGATCAGCGGCGACCCGAGCGTCATCACCGGCAGGAGATTGAGCGCGGGTGTGCTCCACAGCGAGATCAGCGTGGTGCGGGTGAACAGCGCCGCAACAAGCGGCAGCAGAAGCGGCACCCAGAAGAGCGCTGCAGCCGTGCGGCGCTCGTCGCGCGGCACCCAGCTGTCGGCGATCACCCGTCTGTCGGGGCGCACGAATAACAGCACGAGCAGCAGCGCAATCCCCGCATAGCCGGCCGTGCCGCCCAGGTATTCGAGCATCGAACCGAGCATGGTCGCGGTCGAGGATGCGATCCTCCGCGTCGTCACCCAGGTGACGGGAGGAAAGTTCTCACGGATCAGCCACCAGGCGTGCGGCGCGACTGCCAGGATGAACACGCCCGCGGTCACCCACGGCGCCGCCGAGCGGAAATACTCGCGGCGCTTCGGGTGCACGAAGGCGGCAAGCGACAACGCCACGATCAGGAAGGCCGACCAGTATTTTGACAGCATCGCGGCGGCTGCCGCCAAGGCGGCGAGGGCCGCCCAAGCGAGATGGCGCGTGTCGAGCGCACGCATCATCGCCCACATCGCAAGAGCCCAGAGCGGAATGAGGACGGAGTTCTGGTCGAATTTCAGGCCGAGGAAATTGTAGAACGGGATGACGGCGAGCAGGAACGGCACCGCGGCGAGCTTTTCGCCATCGAGCCATTCGGCGCACAATTCGATCGCCAGATAGATGCCGATCG
>JAXDNZ010000376.1:0-4571 GCA_034669185.1 Hyphomicrobiales bacterium | reverse complement strand
TGGGTCAGCTCACCCCGCAGAATAGGGCCGATTCTCCGGCGCCGGGATGAACTCGAACTCGTAGCCCGGCACCTCGCCGAAGCGGCCCTTCTACCACACCTCGCGCGACATGACGAAGCGCTCCTTGCGCGAGGAGACGAAATTCCACCACACGAACCGCTTGCCATCGAGCGGAGCGCCGCCGATCACCGCGATGCGCGCTGCAGTCACGGCTTTCAGCGTGATCCGGTCGCCGGGACGGAACACCAGCAGTCGCCCTGCCGCGAACACGTCGCCAGCGATGTCGATCTCGCCCTTGACGATATAGATGCCGCGCTCCTCGTAGTCGGTATCGAGCGGCATCATGGCGCCGGCTTCGAGCGACACGTCGGCGAATACCGTGTCTGATGTGGTCGCAAGTGGCGAACGCGCGCCGAACAGCGAACCGGCGATCAGCCGAACATGCTTGCCCTCCGCATCGACGATCGGAAGCTCATCGCTCCCGAGATGCGCAAAGCGGGGATCACTCTCCTCCGCGGCGCGCGGCATTCCGAGCCAGAACTGCAGCCCGTGGATCGGCTCGCCGCCGCCGCGGCGCTCCAACGCCGTGCGCTCCGAGTGCACGATGCCGCGCCCGGCGGTCATCCAGTTGACCTCGCCCGGCCGGATCGCGGCCTTCACGCCCAGCGTGTCGCGATGGATGATCTCGCCGTCATAGAGGTATGTCAGTGTGGAGAGGCCGATATGCGGATGCGGCCGCACGTCGAGCCCCTCCCCGGCTTTGAATTCGGCCGGGCCGAAATGGTCGAAGAACACGAACGGGCCGACCGTGCGACGCGTCGAATGCGGCAGCGCGCGGCGCACCGAAAAGCCGTCGGAAAGGTCGACGCTGCGCGGCACCACGACCACGTCGATCGCGTCGCAGCCGTGACGGTCGCCCGCGCTGGGGTCCTTGCCGGGAAAGAAGCTCATGAGGCCACCCTGACCGAACAGGATTATTGAAGGCGAATGTCGGGAGCGGCCGGCCGCTTGTCAAACACGGCTGCCGGAAAAACCCTGCATCGCGAACGCGGAAATATTTTAGCGCCAACCTGAAGGACATCGCCGCCGCGCTGTGGTACCCGCCACACGTGGGTCCGGGAAGCCCGCAGCGCAACGCGGGCGTCCGCGGGGCTGGAAATTCATGTCGGCTGCAAAACCCGTTTCCTTGATCACCGGCGCGTCGTCGGGCATCGGTGCGGCGCTCGCGCGTGTCTTCGCCGAGCACGGTTACGAGATCGTGCTCGCGGCGCGGCGCGCCAACGAGCTTGCCGCGGTCGCCGATGAGATCGCAACGGTCGGCTTGCGCGTTCGCCCGCACGTGATTTCGATCGATCTGGCGGCAGCGGGCGCCACCGACCGGCTGGCCGATGAGCTCGACGCCCGCGACTGCGCGCCGCAATTCATCGTCAACAATGCAGGCTTCGGCCTGCTCGGCCGCGCCGCGACCCTCGACCGCGCGGAGCAGCGGGCCATGATCGATCTCAACTGCGGCGCGCTCACCGATCTCTCGCTGCGCTTTATCCACGATCTCACCCGCCAGCGCGGCGGCATTCTCAACGTCGCATCGATCGCGAGCTTCCTGCCCGGTCCCGGGATGGCGGTCTATCACGCCACCAAGGCCTATGTGCTCTCCTTCAGCGAGGGACTGCGGCGCGAGCTTGCGCCGAAGGGCGTTCGCGTCACGGTGCTCTGTCCGGGACCGGTGCTGACCGGCTTCCAGACACGCGCGGGTGTCAACGGGGTGCACTATCCGCGCGGCTTCCTGCGCACCGCCGATCAGGTCGCACGCGCGGGCTATGACGGCCTGATGCGTGGCCGGCGCGTCATCGTGCCGGGCCTGCCGAACAAGATCGTGCCGTGGCTGCCGCGCCTTCTGCCGCGCGGCATGCTCGCCGACCGCGTCTATACGAAGCTGCGGACGGGGGAGGACACCTAGCTTGGCCTTCATCCTGAGGCGGGCGCGCGTCTCGAAGGATGGCCGATTTCGGCAATCTCTCCGCTTCATGGCTATAATGGCGCACGTCGCCAACGAGTACCGCCATGAACCGCATCCTTCTCGCGCTCGAGACCTTCCTGGCCCTCGCGCTCCCATATTTCCGCTCCGAGGAGCGCTGGACCGCACGCGGACTGCTTCTCGGCGTGATCGCAGGCGAACTCGGCTTCGTCGCAGTCGCCGTGACGGTGATCCAGTGGAACGCGCGCTTTTTCAACGCGCTGGAAGCGCGTGACTGGGACGCCTTCAGGCGCGAGCTGGTCATCTTCGGCTTGATTACGCTTGGCGCGATCGCGGTCGGCATGGCGCAGTATTTCTTCGGCACCACGCTGCAGATCCGCCTGCGCCGCTTCATGACCGAGCGCTTCGTCGCGATCTGGATGGCCAACGGCCGCCATTATCGGCTGCGCTTCGTCGATAATACCGTCGACAACATCCACCTGCGCATCGGCAACGACGTGCTGCTCTTCGTGCAACGCACGCATGAGCTCGGCACCGGCTTGCTGCAGAGCGTCGTCGCGCTGGTCTCGTTCGCCATCATCCTGTGGGGCCTGTCGGCGGCGACACCGCTGCCGCTGTTTGGCCGCGACTGGTCGTTCCCCGGCTATCTGGTCTTCACCGCGCTCGCCTATGCGGGCATCGGCACGCTTGTTGCCCACCTGATCGGCTGGCGCCTGATCCCGCTGCAGTTCAACCAGCAGCGCTACGAATCCGATTTCCGCTTCGCGATGGCGCGCGTCACCGACAATGCCGAACCGGTCGCGCTGATGGGCGGTGAAGAGGTCGAGCGTGCGGACCTGCGCACGCGCTTCGCCCGTCTGGTGCGCAACTGGACCGCGCTGGTTGCCCGTCAAACGCGATTGATCGCGTTCACCGCCGGTTACGGCCACGTCTCGACGGTATTTCCGATCCTGGTGGTGAGCCCGGCCTATCTCACGGGTGCGATCCCGCTCGGCGCGCTGATGCAGGCGCATCTGACGTTTCAGCGCGTCGAGGGCGCGTTCGCGTTTTGCATCGGCGCGTATCCCAAGATCGCCGAGTGGAAGGCGATCGTCGACCGGCTCGCGCAGTTCGAGGCCGCGATGACGGTCATCGACGAATACCGCGACCCTCGCGCCAACATCGCGTTCGTGCCGGCACCGAACCGCGATCTCGCCATCGACAATCTGGCCGTGCGGCTCGCATCCGGCGAGGCGATCGCGACCGTGCCACAGGTCACCCTCACGCCCGGCGAGCGGCTGCTGGTGAGCGGGCCGTCGGGCGCGGGCAAATCCAGCCTGTTCCGGGCGCTTGCGGGGCTGTGGCCGCTCGGCGAGGGCACGGTGCGTGTCCCCGCGGGTGCGCGCGTGCTCGCATTGCCGCAGCGGCCATACTTTCCGCTCGGCACGCTGCGTCAGGCGCTTGCCTATCCGACCCGCGCTGAGGCGGTCGATGACGGCGCGTTGCGCTCCGCGATGGCGGCCGCCGGCCTTGGTCATCTCGCAAGCCGGCTCGACGAGGAGGCCGAATGGGGCACGGTCCTTTCCGGCGGCGAGCAGCAGCGCGTCGCCTTCGCGCGCGCGCTGATCGCGCGGCCCGATGTGCTTCTTCTCGACGAGGCCGTGACCACCCTCGAGGAGGCGGACGGACGCGAACTCTATCGTATGCTCGCCGAGCGCATGCCCGACGCCATCGTCCTGTCGATCGGCCGCGCCGCCGCGCTCGGGACGATGCATCGGCGCGCGATCGAGCTGGAAGGGGCACCGGCGGCCGCGCGCGGAACCCTGCGCGTCGCCGCGGTGCCGGCTTGAATGCGGCTCCCTGAAGTACGATGCTGCATTTGCAACGTGGGCGGTGCGATTGCCCGCATTTGCTCCGATGTGCTTCGATTGCCCCGCAAGAAAAAATCCCGGGGGACGCGATGCTGAAGATGAACCTGTGGGACGCCAAATGGGACCTCGACGAGGCCCAGTGTCCCTGCGACATTCATTTCAATCAATGGATCGAGGCGAACAAGATCGGCGGCAAGACCATCTTTCACTTTGGCACCGGCACGCACCACATCGTCGGGATCGGCCAGGCCGAGAACGGCCTGAACAACGCGGTGATCGGCATCACGGCGTCGGTGATCGAGTACGAGGCCTACATCAAGCTCGTCACCGAGCGCGCAACGCTGCTAAAATCGTATCTGGCCTATTTCGGCGACATCTATCTGACCAATCCGCGACTGCTACCGGACCTCGATGTCGCGACGCTGTTCCACGCGGGCGAATACATCCACGACAACACGCCGGGCGCCGAGTATGGCGGCCTCGATGACGCTGGGGTACTCGACCTGCTGAGCGGCAAGATGCGGCCGGGCGGATATGTGCTGTTCTACAAGGGCTCGTTCGCGTTCGATAAAGCCGAGGCGATCGCCGCGGCGTGGGCGAAGAAGAACCCGGTCGAGCGCCTGGCCGATTTCAAGTCGCTGATGGTGTTCCGCAAGACCGCCTAGCTGGCATCCAGGGGCTCGGTACCGGTGGGCTTGCCGGCCGCGTCGAGCGTGATCTTTTCGACGCGGGCCTCGGCCTGGCGC
>JAXDNZ010000375.1:0-3773 GCA_034669185.1 Hyphomicrobiales bacterium | reverse complement strand
CGAGGTCGATCGCAACCTGATGTGGCGTCGCCAATTCCTCAATCCGTTTGCCTTCGAGGGCGCGCCGGCGGAACTCGCCGGACTGCTGGAGTGAGCAGCCAAATCCGCTGGCGGCACCGGCTTGTGGGCACGGTCCGTGGAACCCGTTCTCTTTGCGCCGCGCACGGAACAGAAGCGAGACATGCGTGTTTGTTCCGCATCTTGTCACAACGCGAGAGGACACCTCCCATGCGTACACGTTATGTCGTCGGCAGCCTGCTTGCTGCCGCTCTGCTGTCATCGACAGCCTTCGCCCAGAACACCGCGCCCTCGACCGCGCCATCGCGCGCGCCGGCCGCGGCCACGACCGACGTCATGCCGAAGGGCAACCATTGGCGGGCTTCCAAGCTCATCGGCGTGAACATCTACAACGAGCAGAACGACAAGCTCGGCGATATCAGCGAGATCATCCTCGATCCGTCCGGCCGCGTGATGGGCTATGTGATCGGCGTCGGCGGTTTTCTCGGTATGGGCCAGCACGACATCCTGGTCGAGCCGGGCAAGATCAAGTTCGTGAACGAGCCGCTCCGGTCGACCACGTCGTCGAACAACACGACGAACAATCCGCCAGCCGCGAACACGCCGGCCGGTGCACCGACGAACACCCGCCCGGTGAGCAACACGACGCGCGCCGCGAACGAGCAATGGTATCCCGATCACGGTGTGCTCAACGCCACCAAGGATCAGCTCAAGTCGATGCAGCAATTCAAGTATTGATCGACGATTGCTGATACCTTGATACGCGACGGCGGCCCTGACGGGCCGCCGTTTCGTTGCGCACCTTGAACATCGGCGGCCCGAGTGCTACATGGCGCTCGGTCCGGGCTCACGACAACCGCCCGGTCAGCTGCTCGCAGCCAAGCGTTGTCTCGCTCCGCCCGGAGGTGAGACATGACTTGCGGCAGCGCCACCTGTTCCCCAGCGATTTCGTATTCCTTGCCCTTCCCGGCGCTCGCATTCGCGCGCCCGGGATTTTTCGCGGCTCCGCCACGCGGTCTCTTTCACGCCGCCATGAACGCTCTCGCGCGCGCTCGGACGCGTCGCGCCGGACGGTTGGCGCTGATGGAGCTGGACGACCGTCTGCTCGCGGATATCGGTATCACGCGCGCGCAAGCGCGCCGCGAAGCGCGAATGCCATTTTGGCAATGAGGGACTCCCATGTGGCGACAAGTCATCCTTGCGACTGTGCTTTCCATCACGGCGCTTTCAGCGGCGGAGGCTGACATGATCTCGCTCAAGGCGTCGGAGGCCGGCGCCACGCCGGCCGACTTCGAGGTACGGCGGACCGGAAGCGGCGGACCGGCGAAATGGCTCGTCCAGCGCGATGCTTCGGCGCAAGACGGCCTCGTGCTCGAACAGGTCAGCCAGGACAAGACCGATTACCGGTTTCCGCTGGCGATCTACAAACCGTTCTCCGGCACCAATGTCGAGGTTCAGGTGCGCTTCAAGGCGGTCTCGGGCGCGGTCGATCGTGCCGGCGGCATCGCGGTGCGCCTTGTCGGTCCCGATGACTACTACGTGGTCCGGGCGAACGCGCTGGAAGACAATGTCCGTTTCTATCGCGTGGTCCGCGGCCGGCGCGAGCAGCTCGAAAGCGCGAGCCTCAAGGTCTCGGCGAACGAATGGCACACGCTCGGCCTGAAGGCCGAGGGTGACCGCTTCACCATCGCGTTCGACGGCAAGCAGCTCTACACGGTGACCGACAAGACGCTCCCGAACGGCGGACAGGTCGCGCTGTGGACAAAATCCGACAGCGTCACGCGGTTCGACCGTCTCGACATCAAGCCGCTGCCCTGAGAACCGGCGGCGCCGTGAGGAGAACGAGCAGGATGTATCGATCATTCACCAGTCGCGCCGTGCCAGTGCCGCGATTGACGGTCCGCGTCCAACGAAGATGCAGCACGCAGTGAAACCGCACAGGGACATCCTTCTTCTCTACGCGGCGCGGGGCTTGCGCGGCTTCGGCGACGGGTTCGCGATCATCCTGTTGCCGGTCTATCTGTCGGCGCTCGGCTATGGGCCGGTCGCCATCGGCGTGGTGGCGACCGCGGCGCTGCTCGGCTCGGCGGCGACGACGCTCGCGGTCGGCGTGCTGGCGCGGCGCTATCCGCTGCGCAATCTCCTCTTGCTCGGTGCGTTCGCGATGGCGGCCACCGGCGCGGCGCTGCCGGTGTTCGAGCCGATTGCCGCGATCGCGGTCATCGCGTTCCTCGGCACCATCAACCCGTCGAGCGGCGACATCGGCCTGTTGATTCCGCTCGAGCATGCCTCGCTCGCCCAGGGAGTCGCGGCGGAGAGGCGCACGCAGACGTTCGCGCATTACAGCCTGATCGGCGCGCTCGCCACCGCGGCCGGATCGCTCGCCGCCGCGGCGCCGCAGTTCCTCGCCGGCTGGGGCGTCGACCAGATCGCCGCCATCAAGGCGATGTTTTTCGCCTATGGCGCGCTGGGGCTGGTCGCGGCCGCGCTCTATCGTCTGATCCCGTTGCGCCGCACGGCGGCCGCGGCGGCGCGGCCGGCCGTGCTCGGACCGTCGCGTCCGATCGTGGTGAAGCTCGCCGCGCTGTTCAGCATCGATGCGTTCGCGGGCGGGTTCGTGGTCCAGTCGCTGCTGGCGCTGTGGCTGTTCGAGCGCTTCGACCTGTCGCTCGCGCAAGCGAGCCTGTTTTTCTTCTGGTCGAACCTGCTCGCGGCCTTCTCCTATCCGGTCGCCGCATGGCTTTCGCGCCGCGTCGGGCTCATCAACACGATGGTGTTCACGCACATCCCGTCGAGCCTGTGCCTGATCGCGGCGGCGTTCGCGCCGAACCTGCTGGTCGCGCTGATCCTGCTGCTGGTGCGCTCCGCCCTGTCGCAAATGGACGTGCCGACGCGGACGTCCTACGTGATGTCGGTGGTGACGCCGGAGGAGCAGGCGGCGGCCGCGAGCTTCACGGCCGTGCCGCGCACGCTTGCGTCTTCCATCAGCCCGGCGTTCGCCGGCGTGCTGCTCGCGAGCTCGTTCGCGGGCTGGCCGCTGGTCATCTGCGGCGCGCTGAAAATCGGCTACGATCTGGCGTTGCTGTACTCGTTTCGCCACATCAGGCCGCCGGAGGAGATGGAGCGGCGGACGGCGCCGGCGGCATCCGCCCCTCAATAAATCGTCTGCCTTAGCCGTTCCGGATACGCGCGGTCGTACTCCTCGCCGCCGATCGCGCCCTTGGTGATCGCGGCCAAAATGGTGCCGTTGCTCGGCAGGCTGTTGCGGTCGACGTGGCGCGTCGGGTCCCACAGCTTCGAGCGGATCACCGCCTTGGAGCACTGGAAGTAGACGCTCTCGACCTTCACCACGATCACGGCGCGCGGGGTCTTGCCGGCAAAGACGAAGGTCTCGCACAGCGCCGGATCGGTCGAGATGCTGGCTCGGCCGATGACGCGGAAGGTCTCGCCGACGCCCGGCACGAGAAAGAGGAGCGAGACGCGCGGGTCGCGCACGATGTTGCGCAGTGAGTCGATGCGGTTGTTGCCGCGCCGGTCCGGGATCAGCAGCGTCTTTTCGTCCTCCACGGCGACGAAACCCGGTTCGTCGCCCCGCGGCGAGGTGTCGAGGCCTTCCGGTCCGCCCGTCGCGCGCACCACTTCCGCCCACGCTTTCGCATCGCGCTCCATCGCGGCCTGGACCGCCGCGGGATTCAGCTTGAGCGCTTCGGCCGCGTTCGTCGCGTAGATCTCCTTCACCTTCGGCGCGTCGGCCG
>JAXDNZ010000374.1:0-3657 GCA_034669185.1 Hyphomicrobiales bacterium | reverse complement strand
CGACACGATGGTCAATGCGCTGCGCTGCGCGGTGCCGGCGAACGTGCCGTTCCTGCACGGCAAGGTCACCGAGATCGAGACGGGCGACGACCGGCAGCATTTGACGCTGTCGACCGGCGAGGAGATTTCGGCGCGCCTCGTCGTGCTGGCGAACGGGCTCAATATCGGCCAGCGACACAAGCTCGGTCTCGCGCGCCAGGACCTGAGCAAGACCCACTCGATCATGCTCGGCTTCGATCTCGAGCCCGTCGGGCGGCCCAAGTTCGACTTCCCGGCGATGACCTATTACGCCGAGCAGCCGACCGATCAGACCGCCTACATCACGCTGTTTCCGATCGGCGACGCGATGCGCGCCAATCTGTGCGTCTATCGTGGCATGGACGATCCATGGCTGCGCGCTTTCCGTGCGGCCCCGGCCGAAACCCTGCGTGCGCTCATGCCGAACCTCTCGAGCATCACCGGCGCGTTCGCGGTGAACGGCGTCATCAAGATCCGCCCGGCGGACCTCTACGTCACCACCGGCTATCGCCAGCCGGGCGTCGTGCTCGTGGGCGATGCGTTCGCGACCTCATGCCCGGCCGCCGGCACCGGCGCCGGCAAGGTGTTCACCGACGTCGAGCGGCTCTGCAACGTGCACATCCCGCGCTGGCTCGCCACCGAGGGCATGGACGCCGAGAAGATCGCGGCGTTCTACGACGACCCGGTGAAGCAGGCGAGCGACATTCACTCGGCGACCAAGGCTTACTATCTGCGCTCGCTGTCGACCGAACCGGGCCTGCCGTGGCAGGCGCGGCGCTGGGCACGTTTCATGGCGCGGCTCGGCGTCGGCATGCTGCGTCAGGTGCGCGAGCGCATGTCGATCGGCGCGCCCGACACCGGCGCAAGCCGCGACCTCGGCAAGGCAGCCTAGCCCGCCTTCTGCTCGGATTTCTCGATTTGGTCCGCCGCGGCCGCGCGCTGCGGTTCGGTGCTTTCGACCTTGATGCTGTGCGTATCGGCCGTGAGGCAGCGGCCGGTCGCAAGGTCGAAGCGCCAGCCGTGCATCAGGCAGGTGAGCACGCCATCCTCCACGCGCCCGAAGCGCTGCAGGTCGGCGCGCTGGTGCGGGCAATAGCGCTGCACGCGATAGCCGCCGAGGTCGCACATGTCGTGGTCGGCGAGATGCGCGGCGAAATAGGACTCGGCGTATTCAAGCCGCTCCGGCGTCAGGCACTTGAAGAACGAATAGAGATATTCGTTGTACGGGCCGTCGCGCTCGGCGCGGAAGCGGCATGACAGGAACAGTTCGTTCACCCAGTCCTCGCAGCGCCGCTTGATCAGGTCCTCGACCAATTGCGGCGCGACGAGGAACTTGTATTTGCAGCGCTCGCCGTTCCACGGATAGACCTTGCGCCGCACGAAATCGATCACGACCTGATCTTTCGGCGCGCAGTCGATCAGCACGCGCGCCTTGATGTTGCGGCACATGATGTCGGCGCGCGCGAGCAGCGGCTCGAACCATTCCTTGATCGACGCCAGAATATCGATCTCGTCCCGCGGCAGTGCCGCATGGAACGCGGCGATGCTCGGCCGCTTGCGTTCGCGGTACGTCTCCAGATAGCGGCGCTTGTCGGAAAAAATCGCGTCGATCTCGTTCTGCGGGACCGGATGCGTGATCGAACACGTATTCGACTGGCCGTCTAGCTCGATCACGGTGCCGGGCACCATGAGATGGCCGTTGTGGCGATCCTTGCGCCGCATTGTTTCGAGAAAGACCGTCTGGTCGCAGAACGTGTTGGCGGAATCGTTGTCGAGATCGTTCAGGCCGAACAGATCGTCATCGAGGAAGCAGGGCGGCCCGGCGCAGGGAAAGACGTGATCCGCGCCGACGTCTTCGAGGAACCGGTAGGCGCGCTCCTGCTGGTCGATGCGCTTCTTCCTCGCCAGCGTCTGCTTCACGTCGTCGGGAAAATTGTAGACGAACGGATACCAGATCGCGCCCGAGAACTGCAGGAAGTGACCGTTGACGTGACCGAGGCGCCTGGCGTCGGTCACATTCATCGGATGGGAATCGTTCTGATTGAAGACGACCGTCCGCCCGTCATCGAGCACGATGCCGGAATCGCCGGTCGGGCCATCGGCGGGCGAGACGAGCGCCATGATCATGACGCGCAGGCCGTCGAGATCCACCGGCTCGTTGTTCTGCGCTTCAACGAAGTGTCGGAACCCGCAGCCTTCGAGCGCGGCCCGGAAGCGCTTGAGCGGATAGGCGGGCATCAGCACGCGCGCGGTCTTCGACACGTGTTTGATCAGGAATTGCGGATCGTAATGGTCGTGATGCTGATGCGAGACGTAAAGGAAATCCGGATTGGCGATGCGTGCCGGATCGATGTGGTCGTTCGCCGGAAACGGAAACCAGGAATGCAGATAGGCCGGGTTGAACCAGGGATCGCACAGCACCGATCCGTGCTGCGTCTCGATGTAGAGGCCGGCGTGGCCGAGGAACGTGATTTTCATGGCGGCCGTCATACGCTGACGGCAAGTTTGCGGTCAAAGGGTATTGGCGTTGCGAAAGCGCGCCGCCGCGGCCTATAACTGCTCCAATGACGGCGCTTTGCGCGCCCGTCGGTCCCGTAGCTCAGCCGGATAGAGCAGCGGTTTCCTAAACCGAAGGTCGGAGGTTCGAGTCCTCCCGGGACCGCCAGCTGGGGGGCTGCGCGCCCCCGGTTAAACGACCTGCTCGGCATCGCAGAGCGGAGCGATCTCGGCGAGCGCAGCAGGCGCCAGCACCGTGATGCCGCCGCGCTCGAGGCGAACCCAGTTCTGCAGCTCCCACTCGCGCAATTGCTTGTTCGTGCTTTCGCGTGACATGCCGATGATCTGGCCGATTTCGCGCTGGGTGATCGCAACCTTTCGTCCCGATGACGAGGGCCTGGCGCGGCCCGCGAGCCGCAGCAATGTCTTGGCGAGCCGGCCCGGCAGGTCGAGGAACAGGACGTCCTCCACCTGCTCGCTGACATGACGCAGCCTGGCGCAGAGGACCTCGATCAGCTTCAGGGCGATCTCCGGCTGATCTTTCACCAGCGGGATGAAGTCGCGACGGTCGATCGCAATCAATTCGCAGCGCGTCAACGCCACGGCGTTCGCGGTGCGCGGGCGGCCATCGAGCAGCGCGATCTCGCCGAAGATATCGCCGGCGCCGAGCAGGTTGAATACGGCGTCCTTCCCGTCGGCCGAGTGGTTGGCGATCTTGACCGTGCCGGAGCAGACCATGAACAGGCCGGTGCCGGCGTCGCCTCTTGCAAAGATCATTGCGCCGGCCGCCACGGTTCTCGAGCGCGCATAGGTGAGCAGACGATCGACGACTTTCGGATCGAGTTCCGCAAACAGCGGATGCTGGCGCAGAACGGCGTGCTTATCGGGCGTGGGACGGTTCTCGCTGCTCGGAGTCATGGTGATCTCCTACCTGAAGAGGCAACGGTCCCAGCCGTTTGCGATGTCGCCGGTCGAGCAATCAGGCCGGTTCACGAGTTCACGCGTCTCGCCGGTCTCCGCGGCAGTGCTCCGAAGCACTGCGCCTGTGGCGATGGAAACGAGTGCCGTCGCGACGATCGCCGCGGCAATGATCGTCAAAAGCTGATTTCGTCTTCCTGTGGCCATGACGAGCTCCTGTTCGTT
>JAXDNZ010000373.1:0-4229 GCA_034669185.1 Hyphomicrobiales bacterium | reverse complement strand
GCGGCGGTTTAGATCTCAGGTTCGAACCGATGCCGGCGTAGATGATGATGACCGCGTAGGTCTCCGCCTCGACAATCGGCAATAACAATTGGGTGCGTGGGGCCGCGGGCAAACGCGCGTTCGACGTGTGGCTTGGCCCGGAGAGCGTCTTCTGCGGGGACGAGACCTATCGTCAACTTCGCTTCGGCGCACACATCACAGGTCTCCGCACCGACATCTTCGAGTGGTCGGCTGGTCTTGGCTGGGTCACCGACAGCGACAAACGCAGCGGACTGTACGGACGGCTCGGTCTGCTGGTGCGGAAATAACGCGGCTGCGCAGCTCTGGCCTAGTCGCCCTGCAGCTCATGCGCCTCCGGGAAGAACAGGTCCTTCCAACTCGACGGCATCGTCTTGAGCGCGCCGACACGATTCATGAAGGCGTAGATTTTCATCACGTTTCGAGGTTCGGGCGCATACGAGAATTCCGGATCACGGATCAGCTTCTCGATGAAACCGGCCGGCAGCTTCGAGTTCTCGATTCTGGTGAAGATCTCCGCAGCTTCGCGCGGATTCGCCGCGATGAAATCGTTCGCCTCGAGGATCGCCGCATGAACCGCCCGATAAAGCTGCGGATTGGCCTCGCGCCAGCGGCCAACGGTTGCCACCGCGCTGAACGTGTTCGGCCCGTCGGTCGCATCGTAAGAGGAGACGAGCTTGCGGATCGCGGGATTCTCCAGTTGCTGATACTGGAACGGCGCAGAGGTGAAATGCGACGTCACCTCGAGTTTGCCGGTGAGCATCGCGGCGGTGCCGTCGGGATGGCTCATGCCAACGGTGAGCCTGTCGAGCGCGTCGAACTTGCCGGGACCGAAAATCTTCTCCGCGAGCATCTGCAGCATGATCGCCTGCACCGAGACCTTCGGCGCGGGAAGCGCGATGCGGTCGCTGTCGGTGAAATCTCGCAACGACTTGATGTTCGGATTGCGCGTGTTGAGGTAGGCCGGTTGCCGGTTCATCGCGACAATCCCGCGTACGTCCATGCTGCCGCGCGTCTTGTCCCACATGGTGAGGAACGCCGGCAGGCCGATGCCGATGACATCGACATTGCCGCTCAACAACGCGTCGGTGATCGCCGTCGGCGTTCCCATTCCGGCATAGGTCGCCGTGACCTTGCCGAGCCCGCGCCGTTCCGCCTGGCCTTCAAGGAACCGTTTCTCCTGCATGACGTAAAATTGCAGATAGCCAAGCCCGAGCTGGCGCGCGAACCGCACTTCCTTCGCTTCCGCCCGCGCGGCACTGCACAACGCGAGCAGCAGCGCGCCACCAACAAGAAGCCGCAGGCCGAGAATTTTCATCGTGATTGACCTTACCCGAACGCCACGACAGTCGTGTGATATGATATGAGATCGAACGCAAGAGGGGCGCTTTGCTTTCCTGGCGCCGCACCGAGGACGGTCGCATCGCCGTCCACACGCTTCTTGGAAGTTCGTACGCTACGGAGAACGTACCATGTCGCTGACGATCAAGCCGCTCATGCCCAATGTCGGCGCGGAGATATCCGGGGTCGATTTGTCGCGTCTCGGTGATGCCGATTTTGCGCAAATCGAACGAGCCTGGAATCGCCACGGCGGGCTGTTGTTCCGCGATCAGGCGATCACCGACGACGATCTCCTCACCTTCTCGCGTCGCTTCGGCGAGCTCGATCCACCACCCAATCAGGAGCACGGCCGGCAGAGCCCCGAGGGCTACCCCGAGATTTACATCGTCTCGAATGTGCTCGACGACAAAGGAGCGCCGATCGGCGCACTCGGGTCGGGCGAAGCGGTCTGGCACACCGACATGAGCTACCTGCCACTGCCGCCGGACGCGTCGATGCTGTACGCGCTCGAAGTGCCGCCGGCGGGCGGCAACACCTGGATTCTGAGCATGCAAGCCGCGTGGGCCACCTTGCCCGACGCGCTGAAAGCCAAGGTGCGCGGCCGGCGCATCAAGCACGACGGCACCTACAACAGCGGCGGCTACCTGCGGAAGGGCGTGACGCCGTCGGACGATCCGCACAAGGCGCCGGGCACGTGGCATCCGGCGGTGCTCGCTCATCCGGCAACCGGCGTGCCGTCCCTTTATCTCGGCCGTCGGCGCAACTCTTATGTGGAGGGTTTTTCGCCCGCAGACTCCGAGGCCCTGCTCGATGCGTTGTGGGCGCATATCGAGCGCGACGACCTGCGCTACGAGCATCGCTGGCGCGTCGGCGACCTTCTGTTATGGGACAACCGCTCCACCATGCATCGGCGCGATCCGTTCGATAATGCGCAGCGTCGCGTGATGCATCGCACGCAGATCAAGGGACGATTTGCGCCCCGCGCCTACGTCGAGGCGGCCTAATCGCGTGAACTGCGGTACGGCGCTTTACGAGGCGCGCTGAAGACGCTGAAACGCCGAGATCGCAAGGTTGGCGAGCCGCAGGCGATTGCGGTCACCGTCGTTGAACATCTTGTAGATGATTTCGAGCAGGCGGTCGTTGATGTCGACGCTGTCCGGCATCGCGCCCGTCTTCTTCAAGAAATTCGCGGCGATGTCATAGGCCTCGCCGACGACTTCCACGTTGAGAACGTAGACGTTGCGCTCGACCAACATTGGCGAACTCCTCGATCCATGCTGAGAAAGCGCGAATAGCGGCGAAAGTTCCGCACCCCGCGGTGTGGGCGGACTGACCGCAAAAAAAGCAGCCCCGCCGAGGCGGGGCTGCGAACACCACGAATACGCTTACTGCTGCGGTGCGGTCGCGGGCGGCGCCGGGGTCACCGGAGCGGGCGCCATCGGCGACGGGCCTGGGGACGGGATTGTCCGCTCGACGCGTGGCTGGTTGGCCGCCGTCTGTGTCGTCTCGTTACCGTGGCCGAACCAGAACAGGCCACCAATCACCACGATCACGGCCAGAATCGCCAGCGGCAATCCCCAGCCGGCGTCATCCGCCGCAGGCGCCACATAGGCCGGATCGCGGAAGGTCGGATCGATATCCCCGCGATTGAGGTCTCTCGGGTCGTTGAACATGGGTCATCTCCTCGCCCATTGCGATTGCTCATAAAACTCGCAAGGAGCGGGAGCGTTCCGGGAAAAAGGTGCCTTGTGATCGGGGAATGGAACCGGCACCAGAAGCCGTTTTGGCGCCGGAACTTGTGCCGTGCGTGAAACTTCAGCCCTTGGCGTCGCACATCCAGGCGCGGATCACGCAATTGCGACCGCCAAATTGGTAGCAATGCTTGGAGGCCGCGTTCTGCGCACGGCCTAGCGTCTTGGCGGTCGCCCACCCGTTCGGGCCGCAGACGTTGCCGCCGTCGATCGCGAACGCCGCGCAGGCGCGCCGCACGGTCGCGCGCACCTGGCAGCCCTTGCCTTTGCACTCCGATATGGCGCGGTGTTCGGCGGATCTGATCGACGCATCGTCGAACGCATAGCCGTAGGCGCCGCACGCACCGGTCGCGAGCGCACCCGCGGCATGCGCGGCCGCGGCCTCGCCGACGATAAGCGCAAGCCCGCACAACAGCACGCGCAACGCCGCGCAACGCATCCGACAGCCCCCGTCTCAAGCCCCGGGGATAGGTTAGCCACAAACCTTTAAATGGAACTAAACGGGGTCCATCGCGGCGCGTAGGGCGACCAGCGCCTCGGGCGTATCCACGTCGGTCAGCGCCGCCGCGTCCTCGACCGGTACCTCGACCACCGCTTCCCCGTACCCTCCGATGAGGTGGCGCGCGCCGACGTCGCCCTCGACCGCCATCAGGTCGGGGAAGAAGCGCCGCGCCCACAGGACCGGATTGCCGCGCTTGCCCTCGATGGTCGGGATCGCGACCAGCGCGCCGCGCTCGGGATCGAAGGCCGCGAGCAGCCGGTCGATCAGCGCCGCGCTCACTTGCGGCATGTCGCCAAGGCACACGATCGCGCCATCGGCAGAGCTCGGCAGCGCCGCGATACCGGTTTTCAGCGACGTCGACAGTCCCTGCGCATAGTCCGGATTGTGCACGAATGTTACGTTCAGCCCGGCGAGCGCGCGCTCCACCCGCTCGCGCTGATGCCCGGTGACGACCGTAACCGGCCGCGCGCGCGATGCCAGCACCTGTTCGGTGACGATGCGCACCAGCGGCTTGCCGTTGATCTCTTCGGTGAGCTTGTTCGGCCCGCCCATCCGGGTCGAGCGGCCGGCCGCAAGCACGAGGCCCGCGATGCGGTGGGCTTTCTCCGGCGCCGGCG
>JAXDNZ010000372.1:0-3210 GCA_034669185.1 Hyphomicrobiales bacterium | reverse complement strand
GCTGCGCCGGGCAATCGCGCTCGTCGACTTGTTCAAGGCGCATTTCATCGATCCGGCGACCGGCGCGCTGATCGAATTCTTCGGACCGGACTGGTCGCCGGCACCCGGGGCCGAAGGACGGCTGCGCGAGCCCGGCCATCAGTTCGAGTGGGTCTGGCTCCTGTTCGAGTATTCGCGCGTGACGGGCGACGCGAGCATCATTCCCTATGCCAAAGGTCTGTTCGCGTTCGGCGCAAAATTCGGGATCGAACGCGAGGGCGACGTGGGCGGAGCGATCTTCGATGCCGTCGATGCGGGCGGCGCACTTTTGGCGGGCACGAAATTGCTCTGGCCGCAGACCGAATACATCAAGGCCTGCGTCACACGCAGCGAATGGCTGAACGATGCTGAGGCGGAGGGCGCGATCAAGACGCATCTCGCATTGATCGCTCGCCATTTCATGCGCCCGGACGGCGCCAACTGGCACAACCAGCTCGCGCGCGACGGGACACCGCTTGTCACCGCCACGCCGGCGCGCGTGCTGTACCACCTGTTCCTTGCAGTCACCGAGGTAGACCGCTTGGCCGCGCTCAAAGCTCCGCCGGCGCCTTCTGGTAATAGCTGAGATCGATTGTACTTCTCCTGATTCTTGTCGGTGATGTCAGGCGTTCTGACGCCCGAACGCCGCTTCCATCTCGCGCCGGAACTTCACCGCGACATCATTCGGATCGTACGCGACGTCGGACCATGTGAGCTGCTCGCCGGTCGCGATGTCGCGCTTGAGCTTGACGTTGTGCGCCAGCCCGAGCGGCAGCAGCCCCTGGTCGAGCGAGCGATCAGCCGGGGTCTGTTTGCCCCAGACGCAATAGCCGCCCTCGCCGTCGAGGATTTCTCCGGCTTTCAGGTCCTTCTTGGCGGTCGCTACCACGTCGGAGCGGAAGCCGGTCGGTGCGCCGGTCGCTTCCTTGCGCAGCGCCGCGGAGGCGACCGAAATGCCGAGCTCGAGCCCGATCATGTGGATCGGCCGATAGAGCGCCGCGTAGCGCCCGGTCGTGTCGCCCAGCATCGCGTACTCGCCGAAGCAGCGCCGCGCGTATTCGGTCTCGCCCTCGAACACCACGTAAGTGCCGAGCGCCAGATGATGCGGCACATCGCGCCCGTCGCGATAGACCGACGAGGTGACCTCGGTGACGCCCTCCTTCTCCAGCGTGCCCCCGGCACTCTTCGGCTTGCAGATTTCGGCGAGCTCGAAACGTGTGGCGGGCGGAAAGCCCAAGCCTCCGCTCTGCGGCACAAGCCCGGTCGCGTTGCACACCGCCGTCATTTCGATGCCCGACTTGGTGCCGTCGACGAAACTATTGAACATCTTCGGATTGATCGAGTTGCGATCGGTGATCTTGAGATACTTATCGAGGATGTCCCACACGTTACCGGGATTGGACTGATGGTAGTGCGGTTCGTATCGCGTGCCCTTGCCGGCCGCGATCACCTTGAAGCCGGCGGCGCGCGCCCAGTCGACATGCTCGCAGATCAGCGCCGGCTGATCGCCCCAGGCGAGACTGTAAACGACGCCTGCCGCCTTCGCCTTGCGGGCAAGCAGCGGACCCGCGAGGGCGTCGGCCTCCACGTTGACCATGACGATATGCTTGCCGTGCGCGATCGCGTCGAGCGCGTGCACGATACCGGCCTGCGGCACGCCGGTCGCCTCGACGATCACCTCGATGCCGGGACATGCGATCAGCGCGGCAGGGTCCTCGCTGACGAGAGTCGTGCCGCGCTTCACGGCATCGCCGAGCGAGGCCGCTGCGTACTGCTCCGTCGGCCAGCCGGCGCTCTCGAGCTGGCCGCGCGCGCGACCCGCATTGAGATCCGCGACACCAACGATGTGCAGGCCGTCGGTCAGCCGCGCCTGACTCAAGAACATCGTGCCGAACTTGCCGGCGCCGATCAGGCCGACGGTGACCGGCCGCCCCGCGGCCTTGCGTTCGAGTAGCAACGCGTGAAGATTCACCAGGCTCACCCCTCTATCGCGGTCGTCATCGCCCGCGAAAGCAGACGATCCAGTAATCACGAATCCCGCGCTTATGCGCAATGTCGGTGATTACCGGGGCCCCGCTTTCGCGGGGCATGACGACGAATTGTTACTGGCAGATCGCGCGCGAGACGAAGGACTCTTGTCTGCACTCGCCGACGGCGGGCTGGCGTCCTTCCAGCCACACCTGCGCGGGACACTTGTGCGCCGAGGTGATGTCGAGCGACTTGCCGCGCTCGTACCCCTTGGCCTTGCATAAGGCGACGCTCGCGAGCTCGCAGTCGGGTGCGCCGTTCGGCGCTTCAGCACAGCGCTCCCAACCCTTGACCACGTTGGTGCCGGGCAGGCGCGCGATCGTGCCGGCCGCATCGGCGGCACCCTTCGCGATGTCGCCGGCCGCGCTGGGTACACTGCCGAGCGTATCGCCTGCGCCCTTCACGCCTGCGTTCACATTGGCGATTGACTGGTCGATGAGGCGCCCGATCCCGGAGAATACTTCCTGCGGTGTCGGCAGCACGCGTGGTGACGCCGGCGCGGGCGCAGCCTGTTCCGGCGGCGCGTAGATCACCGGCGGCGGCCCGCTCGGCGGCTGCGCGCTGGCGACCGAGACGAACGCCGCGAGCATGAATCCAGCGCCAAGCGCACGCAGGCCGCGCGAGCGGTCCGTTCGGAACGTCATATGAAGGTGCGTGCCGGCAATCATCATCAGGCCAGGTTGCGACCTTGCGCGGCCGACGTGGCGAAAATGAGGACAGGGACGCCCTAGAAGACCTTGTAGACAATGATGAAACCGACGACGACCACGCCGGCTCCGATCGCCGTCCAGAGTCCGAGCCGCCGCTCGATGATTTCGCGCGCCTGCGCGCCGTAGCGATGCAGCAAGAAGGCCAGCACATAGAAGCGCGCACCGCGCGTGATGACCGACAGCACGACGAACCAGAAGAAATTGTAGCCGACGAACCCCGACGAGATCGTCACGAGCTTGTAGGGGATGGGCGTCAGGCCCTTCAGGAGAATGATCCACGCCCCATACTGCCGGTAGGTCTCGCGGAAGACTTCGACCTTGTCGCCATAGCCGTACAGATTGATCAGCCACTGCCCGACCGAGTCATAGAGCAACGAGCCGATCAGATAGCCGACCACGCCGCCGAGAACGGACGTCCACGTGCACAGGAACGCGAAGCGGTACGCCTTGTCCG
>JAXDNZ010000371.1:0-4693 GCA_034669185.1 Hyphomicrobiales bacterium | reverse complement strand
GCGTCATCGAACGAGACGAGCCGGCGGTGCGGCTCTTCCGGCGCGAGCACGCTGAGGCCCGCGGCCCGTGCGAGGGCCGCCACCGTGACGCCAAGAACCAGCCCGCTCGCTATTCGCGCACCTTCGAGATGCAGAAGGTCGAATTGGGCTAGCAGTTCCAGCGCCAGCATCACGGTGGCCGGCACCACGACGAAGGCGCGCGCGAACGACAGGAACGCCGCGATCGCCTTTCCGAAGCGTGTTTCTGCCCGTGCGCCAAGCGCGATGCGGCGCCACCAGCGTCCGAGGCCGAATGCCGCCATGAGGATGCCAAGGAGCGCGGCCGCAGCGAACGCCATGCGGGTGACGCCCCCCTGCTCGATCGCATGAGTCAAGCCATCGCGCCCAAAGGCGACGAGGCGCCCAGCCTCATCCGGCAACGCACGGACGACGGTGCTCCAGAAAAACGGATCCAGCAGGTTCGGCGAGCGCTGCAGCAGGCGCTCGGCGTATGCGGCTCGCCGCCTATCGGCGAGCGTTGCGGCGAGCTGGTCACCCCGGGTTTGCAGCACCTGCGCGGTCTTCACCGCGGCGTCCATCTCGGCCCGCGCCTGCATCAGCCGCGTCCGCTCGGCCGCGACCGGGGCCTCCTCCGCCGGCGCATCCTTGGCGGGAGCCGGACCAAGCTGCTTGAGCCGCGCGTCGATCTCGGCAAGGCGCGGCTCGAGGTCGGCCACTTTGGCGCGCAGATCGTCGCGCAGCGGGTTCAACTGCTCCGTCAGACTGGTCAGCTGACGCAGCGAAAGGCCGCCGCGCCGCATCGCGAGCTCGATTTCGCCGAGCGTCGCCCGGATCGGCTCGATGCCGACCATCGGGGCCTGCTGCTGTGCCTGAGAAATCGGCGCGAACACCGCTATCGCCATCGCCGCCAGGGCGAGGCGAACCGCGTGTGCCAAGGTCGCGAATCGGAACAATGGGCCCCCGCAAAGGCGCGATCTTTCGCGCACAGTGGGTGGTGTCAAGCGGGTGTCTGTTGTGTCAGGCGCGTTTGGTCTATTCCTTAAGCGGGCTGGAGGGGCTTAATCGTGTTCACGACGCCGCGCCTGGTCGCCATTGCGCTGTGTGCGGCGCTGAACTTCTCCATCGGCAACATCGTCTACCTGATCAAGCTGCCGATCTATCTCGACTCGGTTGGCACGATTCTGTGTGCGCTGCTGCTGTTGCCCGACCGTACCGCCGCGGTTGTGTGTGCGTTCATCGCCGGCTTCATCGGCATCGTCCTGACCGGGCTTTTGATCAATCCATTCCTGCCGTGGTTTGCGTTTTCGGTGCTGGCGATTGCGCTCGTCTCGGCGCTCCTGACGGGGCGCGGCACCGGCACATTCCGCGCGCGGCCGCTGCCCGCCGGTCCATTCGCCGCCAAGGTCGTGTTCTACGGGGTCATCACCGGGATCGTATCGGCCGTCGTCTCGGCACCGGTCGTCATCTACCTGTTCGGCGGCGTCACCGGCAGCGGCAGCGCGCTGGTGGTCGCGTATTTCGTCAAGACCGGGAATTTCCTGTGGGATGCGACGTTGCGTTCCGGCCTCATCATCGAGCCGATCGACAAGACGTTGCAGGTGCTGCTCGCCGCGCTGCTCTACCGTGCGACGCCGAAGGACTTTCTCGCAATGCTGCGGCCGACCGCGCAGCCTTCGGTGACATGACCCCCAACGGCGCGATCGTGTTCGGCCTGCTGGTGATCGGCGGAGCGGTCGTCGCCCGCGACTTGCCAAGTCTTGCGATCGTTCTCGCGCTCGCGCTGATCTTCGGGCTCGGCAGCGGAAGACGCATTGTCATGGCGCTCGGCTGGTCGATCGCGATCGTGGCGCCGCTCGCGGGCTTCATGGGTCTCGTCTGGGTCGGCATTGTCGGCGGTGCGCCTGACGAGATTGGCGCCGGCACCGAGGGTTCGCGCGCCGCGGCGGCGGCCTACGTGGCGCTGATCTCACTGCGGCTGTTCGCTATCGCCTTTGTGGTTCAGGCAACGTTCCTGCGTTTTGCCGACATGACGCCTCTGCAATTCGTGCGCCGCCTCTCCATGCCCGCGCTCGCGAAGAAGCTGGTGGTGCTGACTCTGTCGTTGATCGAAACCATCCTGTACGCAATCGATCGCGCCCGCACGGCGCTGATCGCGGCCGGGATCGTCACGCGGCGGCCGTCGCCGCGCAACCTGCGCAATGGCTGGCTGCTGGTGCAGACCGTGTGGCTCACCGTCGTCACGATTGCGATCGGCCGCACGCGCGACAAGTGGCCGACCGAGGAAACCTTGGCGCTGATCGACGGCACGCTCGCGGACGCGACGCCGCGCCGCCTCACGGCAATCGATGTCGCCTGGATGGTGGTGGCGCTCGGCAGCCTCGCGCTCGCTGTGGGGATGCGGTGAATGGCTCGCGCGTTCGTTGCCGGGCCGAACTTCTCCGGCCGCAGCGCTCACCTGATGGCACGTCTGCGCGGACGCGCTCCCGGCGCGGCGTTTTTCATCGGGCCCTACGCGGAAGCCGCGCTCTCCGGCCTCTCCAGCACGGTGTCGGACGAGATCGAGATCTACCGTGCCGGATCCCGGCCGACGCGACCCGTGTTCTCGCCGATCGACTTCGCCGCTTATGCGGCGCGCAAGCCGCCGACGCTCTCGGGCGGCGAGCAGGTCCTGCTCGCGCTGCATTGCTTCTCGCTGTCGCGCTATCGCACTATCGGCATCGACACGGCGCTGGAACAGCTCGATCCGGCAAACCGCGCGCAGGCGCTGGCCTATCTGTCGCAGGATGAGGCACAGGGATTCGACGTTGAGCTGATCGACAATCGCCCGGTCAGCGGTTGGCCGACCATCACATTGCCTGGCTCGGGCGACTTTGCCTGCGACCTCGCGGCCGCGACCGCCACGCTTCAAAACCGCGCCGCGCCGACCATCACAATCGAGCGCCTGTCGTTTCGCTACTCAAAGAGCCGCGACATTTTCACCGGCGCCAAACTCACGCTTGCCCCCGGATGTGCCTACCGCCTCACCGGACCGAACGGCGCCGGCAAGACAACCCTGTTCAAGCTGCTGGCCGGCGTCCTCGCCCCGTCATCCGGCACGCTCGCGCTCGACGGCGCACCCTATGCGCCGTGGCGCGCCGGCAACCGGCTGTTCGCATTCGCGACTCAGAATCCCGATCATCAATGGTGCGGGACAACGCTCGGTGAGGACGCCACGCGGCGGCGCAAGGCGCTCGCGCGCCATGGCATCGTCGCGCCAACCGACACGGCGATCGCGGCGCTCGCCGCCTGCCTCGGCGCGCCGTCGCTCGACGCGCACCTTTACGAGTTACCGCTCGCGGCGCGCAAACGCCTGAGCTGGCTCTGGCCGCTGTCCGGCACCCTGCCCTGGATCATGCTCGACGAACCGACGGTCGGACAGGACATCGCGATCCGCGCAGCTATGGCCGCCGCAATCGCACGCGTGTGCGCATGCGGCCATGGCGTCATGTTCGTCACACATGACGAGGAGTTCGCCACGCTGATCGAGCATCGGGTTTTGCGGCTCGAAAACGGCACGATCACGGCGTGATCCACAGCCTGTTTCCCGCGCTTTACAAAGCGGAACCGGGTTAGCAATGCTGGGCCAGAACTCTGGGGAATCGGTGCGCGTGCGCTCATGGAACAGCTCTGGAATCACATTCATCAAACCTACCTGTTCCCGCTGTTCGAGCCGATCATCCCGTGGAAGACGGCGCGCTACGTCGGGATCGATGTCTACTACAAGGAATATATCGAGGTCGGCGGCTCGACATTCGGGCAGCAGTTCATCCCGTTCCTAAAGGAGCGCGGCATGCCGAAGCAGCAGCGCGCCTTCGAGTGGTGCGCGGGCGCGGGCCTTGTCGGCTTCTCGGCGCTGGCTCACGGCCTGTGCGAAACGCTCGCGCTCGCCGACATCAGCGAAGAAGCGGTCAAGGCGTGCCGCCGCACGATCGCGAAGAACAAGCTCGACGGACGCGCCGTCGCATACGTCTCGGATAACCTGCGCGACATTCCGCGCACCGAGCAATGGGATCTCGTGCTGGGCAATCCGCCGCATCACGCCGACGAATATATCGGCGACCGGCGCGGGTACGACGCGCATTGGAGCATTCGCCGCGCGTTCTACAAGACGGTTGCACCGTTCCTGAAGCCCGGCGGCGTAATCGTGGTGTGCGAGAACAACCGCGCGTCCACGCTCGATGACTTTCGCGGCATGATCGAGGACGGCGGGCTCACCGTCGCTTTCACGCACAACGCCGTGCCGAAGCGCACGCGCGAGGACCGCTTCTACTTCATCGTGACGATGCGCAAAGGCGACACGGCTCCCGCTTGGGTAAACGGTTGAAGCCGCGTTTTCGCAATCATCGCGCGAAATACGCCGCTTCCGCAAAAAATATTGCACTGCGTGACATGGCTCACGTTCGATCTCCGGCGCGTGCGGCATAACGGCTGCACCAAGCGGGCTCGTCCGCTCAACCCCAGAGGAGATCGACATGCACAAGACCCTGAAAACCATCATCGCCGCCCTGCTGCTCGGCTCGGCTTCCGTCGCGCTCGCGTCGCAGGTGAATGCGGCGCCGACCGGCCAACAGACGCAGCCGAACCAGGAATTCAACTGGATGGAACGCGCGTCGAAGAACTACGACGGCGGCGGCCACTAAGAAGTGACGCGGAG
>JAXDNZ010000370.1:0-4484 GCA_034669185.1 Hyphomicrobiales bacterium | reverse complement strand
ATCCCGCATGGGACTGGGTCGTCGCCAACATGGGCACCGTGCCGGTGGTCGCGCTGGGGCTCGGCTCGGTCGCGGGTCTCGGCGCGGCGCGGCTGGTGAGCAGCCACTACTCGGTGATGGTCGACGGCATCTCGCACATGTTCATCGCCGGACCTCCGGTGGTGGCGCGCGCCGGCAAGACCGTGACCAAGGACGAACTCGGCGGCAGCGACATCCATGCGCGGGCCGGCGCCGTGGACGATGTGGTCGCGACTGAACACGAGGCGTTCGCGCGGGCGCGGCGCTTCCTCTCTTATTTGCCGTCATCGGTATACGAGCTGCCCGCGCGCGTCGCCGCGGGCGACGACGCGACGCGGCGCGAGCATTGGCTGATCGAGGCGATCCCGCGCGACCGGCGCAAAGTCTACCACATGCGGAAAATTCTTGGCGCGATCGTCGACGCCGACTCGTTGTTCGAGATCGGGCGCAAGTTCGGCGGCTCGGTCATCACCGCGCTGGCGCGGCTCGACGGCTGGCCGGTCGCGGTGCTGGCGAGCGATCCCTATTTCTACGGCGGCGGGTGGACCGCGGATGCCGCGCAGAAGGTCACGCGCTTTGTCGATCTCGCCAACACCTTCCATCTTCCGGTCGTGCATCTCGTCGACGTGCCGGGCTTTGTCATCGGCACCGAGGCCGAGAAGGCGGGCACGATCCGGTTTGGCGCCCGCGCGCTCGCGGCGATCTACCAGGCGCGCGTGCCGTTCTGCTCGGTCATCATCCGCAAGGTGTTCGGGGTTGCGGGCGCCGGCCACACGCCGCACCAGCGGCTGCATTACCGCTATGCCTGGCCGTCGGGCGACTGGGGCTCGCTGCCTGTCGAAGGCGGGATCGAAGCCGCATACCGCGCCGACCTCGACGCCGCACCAGACCGCGACAAGCTGCGGGCCGAGATAGAGGAGCGGCTCAATCGCTACCGCTCGCCGTTCCGGACCGCGGAGACGTTTCTGGTCGAGGAGATCATCGATCCGCGCGACACGCGCCCGTTGCTGTGCGAGTTCGCCAATCTTGTGGCGAAGCTGCGCGAGCCGGGGCCGGTCGCAACCCCAATGCGGCCCTGAGTGCGGATATTTTCAATCCGGCACGTCGCGTGGAATAGTTCAGCTCAACAGCGTTGATCTGAAGCAAGACGTTTCTACGCGAGCATGCGCTTGCGGCCTTCAGGAGCGTGAATACATCAACGAACAGCGCGGAACCCTTGCCCTTGTTCACGCGCTAACCCTCCTCTAGGGTCCCGCAACGCCAAGCCTCCGGGTCGTTCATGCATTTCCGCGACGATGTCGTCGACGCCATCGGCAACACGCCGCTGATCAAGCTGCGCCGCGTGTCCGAGGCGACCGGCTGCACCATTTTGGGCAAGGCCGAGTTCATGAATCCCGGGCAATCCGTCAAGGATCGCGCCGGACGGCAAATGATCCTCGAAGCCGAGGTGCGTGGCGACATTCAGCGCGGAGGGCTGGTCGTCGAGTCGACCGCCGGCAATACCGGCATTGGGCTCGCGCTGGTCGCCAACGCGCGCGGCTACCGCACGCTGATCGTGATCCCGGAAACGCAGAGCCAGGAAAAGAAGGATATGCTGCAGCTCTGCGGCGCGGAACTGGTCCAGGTCCCGGCGGTCCCCTACAGCAATCCGAACAATTATCAGCACGTCGGCCGCCGTCTCGCCGAGGAACTGCGCAAGAACGAGTCGAACGGCGTCATCTTCGCCGACCAGTGGAATAACCTCGACAACCGCAAGGCCCATTTCGTCTCGACCGGGCCGGAGATCTGGCGCGACACCGGCGGCAAGGTCGACGGGTTCATCTGCACGATCGGCACCGGCGGCACGATTGCCGGCACCTCGAGCTATCTGCGCGAGCAGAAGAAGGACATCGTGATCGGCGTCGCCGATCCGCGCGGCGCCGCGATGTACAATCTGTTCGCCCACGGTGAGGCCAAGCCCACCGAAGGCGGCTCCATCACCGAAGGGATCGGGCTCGGCCGCGTGACGCCGATCATCGAGGACATCAAGGTCGACAAGGCGTATCTCATTCCCGACGAAGAGGCCGTGCCGATCATCTTCGATTTGCTCGAGCACGAGGGCCTGTGCCTCGGCGGTTCGAGCGGCATCAACGTCGCCGGCGCGGTGCGGCTCGCGAAGGACCTCGGGCCGGGTCACACCATCGTGACGATGCTGTGCGACTACGGCTCGCGTTATCAAACCAAGCTGTTCAACCCGGACTTCCTGCGCAAGCACAAGCTGCCGGTGCCCGAATGGATGGAGCGGCGCTCGAAGATCAAAGTGCCGTTCGTGTGAGGACGTGATGCCGACCGAGCTTCTGTTTCGCGACGACGCGTATTTGCAGGATTGCAGCGCGACCGTGCTCGGCATCAACGAGCGCGGCGGCGTGGTGCTCGACCGCACTTGCTTCTACGCGACGTCGGGCGGCCAGCCTGGCGACAAGGGCGCAATGATCGATGCGGCGGGCCGGGAAATAGCGCTTGCGACCGCGGTCTATACTGACCCGCTTAAGACCGAGATCGCGCATGTGCCGGCGGACGCGGCCGCGCTCAAGCCGGAGGCCGGCGCGCCAGTGACGTTGAAGATCGACTGGGCCTCGCGCTACGCACGCATGCGCATGCACACGGCGCTGCATCTGCTCTCGGCGGTGCTGCCCTATCCGGTGACCGGCGGCGCCGTGAATGAGGACGACAGCCGGCTCGACTTCGATATCCCGGAAGCCGGTCTCGACAAGGACGAGATCACCGCCAAGGTGAACGAGATGATCGCGGCGGATGCCGAGGTGCGCATGCGCTGGATCACGGATGCCGAACTCGAGGCCAACCCGGGCCTGGTCAAGACCATGGCGGTCAAGCCGCCGATGGGCACGGGCCGCGTGCGGTTGATCGAGATCGTCGGTCTCGACCTCCAGCCGTGCGGCGGCACGCATGTGCGACGGACCGGCGAGATCGGCGCGATCCGCGTGACGCAGATCGAGAAGAAGGGCAAGCAGAACCGCCGCGTGCGGATTTCGTTTGCGTGACCTGAAGGGACTTTCAATGCCCGAAGAGAATCTCGCAAGCCGCTGGCTGGTCTCGACCGACTGGCTGAGCCAGCACCTCGACGATCCCAACGTCGTCGTGCTCGATGGCTCCTACTACCTGGCGAACGCCAAGCGCGATGCGCAGGCCGAATTCCTCGCCGGTCACATTCCGGGCGCGCAACGCTTCGACATCGACGCCATCTCCGACAAGTCCAATCCCCTGCCCCACATGCTGCCCTCGCCGGAGCAGTTCGCGCGGCAAGTCGGCGCGCTCGGTGTCGGCGATGGCATGACGATCGTCCTCTATGACGGCATCGGGCTTTATGGTGCGGCGCGGGTGTGGTGGACGTTCCGCGTATTCGGCTCGGACACGGTGCGCGTGCTCGATGGCGGCATGCCCAAGTGGAAAGCCGAGAACCGCCCACTCCAGAGCGGCGGCGCGAAACCGCGTGCTGCGAAAACCTTCACGCCGCGCTTCAACCGCGCCATGGTGGCGTCAGTCGATGACGTGCAGAAGGTGCTGGTCGACAAGACCGCGCAGGTCGTCGACGCGCGCGCTGCCGACCGCTTCCGCGGGGAGGCGCCGGAGCCGCGCGCCGGCCTGCGCGGCGGCCACATGCCCGGATCGTTCAACGTGCCGTTCGGCGAGGTGTTGAAGGACGGCCGCCTCAAATCCCACGACGACATCGCAGCCGCATTCAAGGGTGCCGGTGTCGATCTCGACCGGCCGGTGGTGACGAGCTGCGGCTCGGGCGTGACCGCCTCGATCCTCACTTTCGCGATCGAGGCGCTCGGCCGACAGCCCGGCCGCGTCTATGACGGCTCGTGGTCGGAATGGGGCGCGCGCTCCGACACGGCGGCAGTGACCGGAAAGCCATAGGCGGCGCGATGACACTGCGCGTCGCCCTCATCACGGGTGCGGCCCACGGTATCGGCCGTGCAATCGCGCGGCACCTGCTGGATGACGGCTGGCGCATCGGCGCGGTCGACCTGAAGGCGGGTGAACTCGCGCGGGTCTATCGCAGGCAGGCGCGCCGCGTCGCGATAACCGAGGGCGATATCGGCGATGAGTCGACAGCCAAGCGCGCGGTCGCCGCCACGCTCGAAAAGTTCGGCCGGCTCGATGGCATCGTGTCGAACGCCGGTATCATGATGCGCAAGCCGATCCGTCAACTCACGCTCGCCGAATGGCGCCGGGTGATCGACGTGAATTTGACTGCAAGCTTTCTCCTCGCACGGGCCACCGAGAAGCTGCTGCGTAAGGCCAACGGCGCTATCGTCACCATCGCCTCCACCCGCGCGCTGATGTCGGAGCCGAATACGGAATCCTATGCAGCCTCCAAAGGCGGCCTGGTGGCGCTGACCCACGCGCTGGCGATCAGCCTTGCGCCCGATATGCGGGTGAATTGCATCAGCCCCGGCTGG
>JAXDNZ010000369.1:0-3030 GCA_034669185.1 Hyphomicrobiales bacterium | reverse complement strand
CGGAGAGCGTCCGCTCCAGTTCGTATTGCAGGTCGAAATGGTCCTCGATCACGCCTTTGTTGCGGCCCGTGACGAAGATGAAGTGCTCGATGCCGGCCTCGCGTGCTTCGTCGACCACGTGCTGGATCAACGGCCGGTCCACCACGGTCAGCATGTCCTTGGGCATCGCCTTGGTGGCGGGCAGGAAGCGCGTGCCGAGACCGGCCACCGGAAAAACCGCCTTGCGGATGGGGCTCATGAGGGCCGATTTACCGTTCTGAATGTCGATTGTTGCGGCGGCATGCCGCGTGCGGCAGTGGTAACCGGGCTGTGTTAACAGCCGGGAAACCCTATCTGGTGCCCTATGCTAGCGCATGATCCGGCGCAAGTGGGAACCGGTTCGCCGATGAGATCATACGCCACGTCAAGTAGCGCGCGATCGGACGCAAACCGGTACCCACGTTCGCTGATCGCGCGCGGGGCAACACAAGGACGGTGAGGGCCGAGGAGATGCGGGTGTCCCGCACGGTATTCCGGTTCGGCGCGGCTGCGGCGATCGCGGCCGCGAGCGCGACCGCCGTGCTGGCGCAAGCCGACGACCGCTATCCGCGCCCGTCGAGCCAGCTGCCGGCCGTCACCGGCTCGGTTCCGACCCAGCCCGGCCAACCGCAACCCTGGAGCGGAGAACCGGGCTCGTCGGGCCATCCGCTGATGACGCCGGACGCGATCCTGGCGGCCGTTTCCGACTTCAAGAACTGCATCGAGCGGACGTGGCCGGACGCGGCGCGGCGCAATATCTCGCGCGCGAGCTTCGACCGCTTCACCCGCGACCTCGAGCCCGATCTGCGCATCATGGACCTGATGGACGCGCAGCCCGAGTTCACCAAGGCGTTCTGGGACTACGTCGACACGCTCGTCAATGACGAGCGCATCGCGCGCGGCCGTGAGATTCTCAAGCAATACGAGCCGACATTCGCCGCGGCCGAGAAGCAGTACGGCGTCGACCGCCACATCATCGTGGCGATCTGGGGCATCGAGACCAAATTCGGCACGGTGTCGGGCGAGCGCCCGGTGATCCGCTCGACCGCGACGCTCGCCTGCGTCGGGCGCCGCCAGAGCTATTTCCGCGACGAGTTTCTGGCCGCGCTGGAGATCCTGCATCGCGGTGACGTGCGGCCGGAACTGCTCAAAGGCTCGTGGGCCGGCGCGTTCGGCGCGACGCAGTTCATGCCGACCGCGTTCAAACGCTACGCGGTCGATTTCGACGGCGACGGCCGGCGCGACGTGGTGGAGTCGGTGCCGGACATCGTCGCCTCGACCGCCAATCATCTGGTCAAGGCCGGGTGGGTCTCGGGATCGACCTGGGGCTACGAAGTCGTGGTGCCGCAGGGCTTCAACTACATGCTGGCCGACCCGGCGCGGCGCCTGACGCTCGCCGAGTGGGAGCGGATGGGCGTGCGCCGGGTGTCCGGCGCGACGTTCCCGCGCTCCGGCGACCGTGGCTACCTTTGGGTGCCGGCCGGCGTGCGCGGCCCGAGCTTCCTGATGCTCGATAATTTCCGCGCCATCATGAAGTACAACCCGGCCGAGGCCTATGCGCTCGCGATCGGTCATCTGGCCGACCGGCTGCGTGGCGGCGGTCCGATCGCGCAGGAATGGCCGCGCGACGAGCGGGTCCTGAGCCGGGCCGAACGCCTCGAACTGCAGCAGCGGCTGGCAAGCCGGGGCTTTGACATCGGCGAACCGAATGGACGGCTCGGCGCCAAGACCCGCGCGGCGGTGCGCGATTTCCAGGCCAAAAACGGCCTGGTTCCCGATGGCTTCGCGTCGGCCGGCATCCTCGTGCGCCTGCGGGGGGGGTGCGGACCCGAAGCCCCCCCAAGGCGCGCGCCGGCAACCCTTCGGCGATCTTCAAGTTGACATTTTTCCCCGGCTGATGACCGATGGCCGCGCGTTTTTGAGGCGCTGCTGATCGAGGGCCATATGCCGGCCAACGGGCCTGTCAAACCAGTTTCGGGGCGGTTGAGCGCGCTGCTGTTCGGCCTGGCCGAAGTGGCGGTGCTTGCCTGCGCGCTGGCGCAGCCTGCGGCCGCGCAGGTTCTCGACGACCGCTTTCCGTTCCTCGAGGACCGCGCGCGGCGATACCGGTCATGGCAACAGCAGCAGCAATCGCCGTTCCAGGCGTCCCCCGATCAGCAGCCAGCGCAGCCGCGCCAGCAGGTGCAGCAGCAGTACGATCCGACGCGTCCGCCGCCCGCGCCGTCGCGCCGGGCGGATGCCCCGGCGCCGAGCGCGCAGGTGATGGTGTTCGGCGACTCGCTGGCGGAGTGGCTCGCCCACGGCCTTGAGGTGGCGTTCGCCGAGACGCCCGAGATCGGCATCGTGCGCAAGAGCAGGCTGCAGACCGGACTGATCCGCATCGAGACGCGCTACGAGTCCTACGACTGGCCGCAGCAGGCCAAGGAGATGCTTGCCGCCGAGAAGCCCGACTACGTGGTGATGATGATCGGGCTGACCGACAGGCGCGGCATCCGCGAGGTGAAGCCGGCGCCGGCGCCGCGCAATGCAGCACAGAAGGGGCCGGCGGCGCAGAAGGGAACGCCGCAGCCGGCGCAGCCCGCGCCTGCGGCAGGGGAAAAACCCGCGCCGGTCGCAGAAGCGCCGCAGCCGGACACCGCGCAGAACGATGATCAACCCGCCACGCCCGAGGCGTCGTTGCCGGGCGGCGTGGTGCATGAATTCCGCACCGAGAAGTGGGGAGAGCTCTACGGCAAGCGCATCGACGAGATGATCGCGGCGCTCAAGAGCCGGGGTGTGCCGGTGTTCTGGGTCGGGCTGCCGTCGATCCGCGGCACGCGCGCGACGTCCGAAATGGTCTACCTCAACGACCTCTACCGCGGCCGCGCCGAGAAGGCCGGCATCACCTATATCGACATCTGGGACGGCTTCGTCGACGAGGGCGGCAACTTCAACCAGTACGGCCCCGATTTCGAAGGGCAGACGCGACGCCTGCGCACCACCGACGGCGTGCATTTCACGCAGCCGGGCGCA
>JAXDNZ010000368.1:0-9842 GCA_034669185.1 Hyphomicrobiales bacterium | reverse complement strand
GCAGCAGCGTCGCGGCCGGCTTGTCGGCCATGCGCGCGTAACCGTCGGCAGCTCCGGTGGCGACGCCCTCGAACAGCGCGAGGATGCAGCGCATGCCCTCGACCCGGTCGAGCGCCGCGACGAAATGCATTTCCGACGTGCCCGGATTGGAGAAGCAGACATCGACGCCGCCGCCGAGCAGCGTACGCACCAGACTTTCCGCGCCGTTCATTCCACCCCACCTTGTTTGATGATCATTCGGATGCCGCGGCAGCCGCCCGGCGCGATCCGTTCGCTACTTGCCGAGAATCTCGTCGGCGGCATCCGTCATCGTCTTCGACGGGTTTTTGGTGCAATAGTCGGCGTACTTCTCGATCTGCGTGGCGATCTTGCCGAAATCCATCGTCGCCGGATCGTCCTCACCGGTGTAGTAGCCGTCGAGCCAGACGACGATGTAGGCGATGCCGTCCTTGCCGCTTCTGAGGAATTCTTCGCATCTGAGCTTGGAAACATCGACGACCTGGGCGTGGGCTGGCGCAGCGGCAAACATCGCGGCCGCCATCAAGGCTGGCGCGATCAGGGCGTGACCGAGTTTCATCGACTTGATCCTTTGCGGCACGATCAAATCCGCTTGCCGCCGCGATGGCAAGCGCCTCAACGCGTCGCGTCCCAGCCCGGCCGCACGGTTCCGCTCGCCTCCGCGAACGCGCCTTCGACAAGCTCGGCGACGAGCAGCCGCGCCGGATCGACCGGGCCGGCGAGCGTGACGCGGCCCTTCGGGATGCGTTTGAAACCGGCCTTCTTGTAATAGGGCTCGTCGCCGACCAGCACGACGAGGCGATGGCCCTTTTCGCGCGCAGCGGCGAGCGCGCGCTCGATCAGCGCCTGGCCGATGCCGCGCTCGCGGAATGGCGGCTCGATCGTGAGCGGGCCGAGCAGCAGCGCGGGCGTTTCGCCGATGCGCACCGCAGTGAGGCGCACCGAACCGACCAGCAACGTTCCGATGCGCGCCGTGAACGAAAGCTCGGGCCTGTGATCGATCTGCTCACGGATGCGATAGGCGGTGCGCGCATAGCGGCCGGGGCCGAAGGTGCGCTCGTGCAACCGCTCGATCGCCTGCGCGTCGTTGACGGTTTCGGGCAGGATGGTGAGCGACAGATCGGTCATGGCCGGCGCGCGATTACCATTTGGCGCGGGGGAGGTCCATCCGGAGCCGTTTGCGCCGCGCCGGGTTATGCTCACGATGACGTAGCCCGGCTTGAGCAAAGCGAAAGCCGGGGAGCTTTCATTGTCCGCCGATCCCGGGTTTCGCTACGCTCAACCCGGGCTACGAGCCGCGTCGGCAGCAAAGGAGCCTCGCATGGCCCATGGCCAATACATCGATGGGGTGTGGCACACCGGCTTCCACGACACGAAGTCGAGCGGCGGGCGCTTCAGGCGCGGCCAGACCGCATTTCACAACTGGGTGACGCCGGACGGCAGCGCCGGGTCGAGCGGCAAAGACGGCTTTGCGGCCGCGCGCGGGCGCTATCACCTCTACGTCTCGCTCGCGTGTCCGTGGGCGCACCGCACGGTCGTCTTCCGCAAGCTCAAGAAGCTCGAGGACGTCATCGGCATGTCGGTGGTCGAGCCGGTGATGGGCGACCGCGGCTGGCAGTTCGGCCCGGATGCGGACGACGACAGCGTGAACGGCAAGAAGACGCTGGGCGAGATCTACCTGATGGTCGACCCGCGCTACACCGGCCGCTCGTCGGTGCCAGTGCTGTGGGACAAGGAGCGGCGCACCATCGTCAACAACGAGTCGTCCGAGATCATCCGCATGTTCAATTAGGCGTTCGATGCGCTGACCAACGAGCGCACCGACTATTACCCCGCCGAACTGCGCCCGCAGATCGACACGATCAACAAGCTCGTGTTCGAGAACATCAACAACGGCGTCTACCGCACCGGATTTGCCACGACGCAGCACGCGTATGAAGAGGCGTTCCTGGACGTGTTCGCAGCGCTCGACCAGATCGAGGAGCGGCTGTCACGCCAGCGCTATCTCGCCGGCGCCCGGCAGACCGAAGCCGACTGGCGTCTGTTCACGACGCTGCTGCGCTTCGATGCCGTCTACTACAGCCATTTCAAATGCAATCTGCGGCGCATCACCGACTATCCGAACCTGTCGAACTATCTGCGCGAACTCTACCAGGTGCCCGGCGTTGCCGACACGGTGAGCATGGATCACATCAAGCGGCACTATTACATGAGCATGCTGCACATCAATCCGACCGGCATCGTGCCGCTCGGGCCGGCGCTGGATCTCGAAGCGAGGCACGACCGGGGCAGACTCTCGTAGCCCTCACCCTGAGGAGCCCGCGCAGCGGCCGTCTCGAAGGGTCGAGGGCGGGCAATGAGCTCGCGGCCATCCTTTGAGGGCCGCCTTCGGCGGCCGCCTCAGGATGAGGTCGGAGACGCTTACTCCGCCGTGATCCCCAGCGTTTTGATCTGCGCGTTCCAGTAAGGAATGTCCTTCTCGATCTGCGCGCGGAAGGTCTTCGCGTCCTGCGGACCGTAGACGCCGTTGGCGGCGATCTTCTCCCACACCGCCGGCGTGTTCACAGCGTCCATGATCGCGGCTTCGAGCTTGCCCACCACGTCGGGCGGCGTCGCGGCCGGCACCAGCGCGCCGTACCAGTTCTCCATGTAGACATCTTTGTAGCCGAGCTCCGCGGCAGTCGGCACATCGGGCAGCAGCGTGGAGCGCTCGTTGCCGGCGACCGCAAGCGCCCTGATCGTGCCCTGCTTCACCAGCGGATAGAGCACCGTGATGTCGCCGTTGAGGAAGTCGATATGGCCGCCCATGATGTCGTTCAGCGCGGGCGCAATGCCGCGATAGGGCACGTGCGTGATACGCGTGCCGGCCGAGTGATTGAGCTGCTCGGCCGCGATGTGCATCGTGGTGCCGACGCCGGCCGAGCCATAGCTCATCTTGCTGTCGGCCTTCGCCTTGGTGATCAGGTCGCCCAGTGTCTTTACGGCTGAATCCCCTTTCACGATGAATAGTGTCGGCGCAGCGCCGATGCGCGCGACCGGCGCGAAGGTCTTCAACTGGTCGTAGCCGGGCTGCGGCTTCAACGCGTTCGTGATCACGAACGCGCCGACGCTCGCGAACAGGATGGTGCGCCCGTCGGCCGGCGCGCGCGCCACCTGGTCTACGGCAAGAAGTCCACCGGCGCCGCCGCGATTCTCCACCACCACGTCGGTCGCAAGCCGCGTGCTCAGCTCGTGCGCCAGGATGCGCGCCAGCGCATCGACCGGGCCGCCGGCCGCGAATGGAACGACCATCTTGATGGGATCGGCCGCTTGTGCGGGAACGGAGAAAAGCGTCGCCGCAAGCAGCAAGACTGCGCAAAGGGCAGCGAACAAGCGTCTCATGGCTCCTCCCGAATTTCTTGTTGCGCCATGCTGCCATCAATGCGGCAGGGTCACCAGCGCTCTCCCACCGGCGCGCCGTTGAGGACCTCGGCAAGCCTTGCGCGCGTTTCACGCGTTGTCCCTTGCGGAAGCGCGGCGGGGGAGAAAAAACCGTGGCCGATGATCTCGTGGGCGTGACGCGGGCCGCCCTCCTGACGGAACGCGCGCACGACGAACACCGCGACATGGTCCCGGCGCGATGCGCGCGTGTTGTGGAAGACGCCGTGGAGGACCGGCTCGGCCAGCATCGTGATACCGCCCTCTTCGAGCAATTCGCGCGCGAGCGCCTCGCGCACCGTCTCGCCGGTCTCCACCCCGCCGCCGGGCAAATGCCAGCCGGTCACATAGCTGTGTTCGACCAGAAAGACCTGCCCCGATGCGTTCACCACGACGGCGCGAACCCCGAGGGTCATCCCACGCGCAAAGCGCCAATAGAAGTGTAAAACGCGCCGAATCGCGGGTTCGAGCGCGCGGCGCAGGCCGTCAATCGCCATCTCGCCGTTCTCCGGTGACGTTTGGTCAATGCGGTTTGCGCTGACCGCATGCCTGATCCCATGTGTATCGCGTTGTCAACGCGGGCTCCCGGACCTATTTGTGCAGTGCACAATTCAGCACCGGTCACCGTCATGCTTGCCTTCATCGTCTACCTCATGCGGCGCAAGCGCCGCTTCGTCTGGGCCCCCGACGTGGACCTGAGCGACCCCTACGTGGCGGCCGCGCTGGCGCCGATGACGCATAGCTAAACGACCAGAGTTCGGCGGCCGGGCGATCCCTCCCTCGCCTTTGCCGCCATCCACGGCGCCTCCGGGGTTTTCCCGGAGGCGCCGTTATTTCATAACCACGGCATGTTCCTGCTCGCACATCTCTCCGACCCGCATCTCGGGCCGATCCAAACGCCGCCGCTGCGCGACCTTTTCAACAAGCGCGGGCTCGGACTCATCAACTGGTATCGCAAACGCCATCGTCATCATGACGCCGAGGTGTTGCGCGCGATCGTCGCCGACATGAAGGGCCACGCGCCCGGCCACATCGCGGTGACGGGCGATCTCGTCAATATCTCGCTTCCGACGGAATTCGCGCGCGCCGCAACATGGCTTCAAAGCCTCGGCGCGCCGGAGGACGTGACGCTGACGCCCGGCAATCACGACGCATACATCGTGCGGGCGGCTGGTCACGCTGCGGAGCATTGGGGTGACTACCTGCGCGGCGACGACGGCGCGACCTTCCCCTTTTTACGAAGGCGTGGCCCGGTCGCGATGATCGCGCTGACGACGTCGGTGCCGACCGGGCCGTTCATGGCGACAGGCAGGCTCGGCGACGCACAGCTTGGACGGCTTGGCGAGATTCTCGACGCGCTGAAGCGCGAGCCCGTATTTCGCGTCGTGCTGATCCATCACCCGCCGATACCGTCACGCGGGCACCACATGAAGCGGCTGATCGACGCGGCGAAGCTGCGCGCGATTCTCGCCGAACATGGCGCGGAACTCCTGCTGCACGGACACAATCATGAGCAACAGCTGATTTGGCTCGACGGGCCGCGCGGGCGCATTCCGGCGGTCGGGGTGCCTTCGGCATCCGCGATCATCAGCGCGCATGACGAGCCTGCCGCCTATAATCTCTACCGCATCGCCGGCGAACCCGGCGCTTGGGACTGCGAGGCGGTCACGCGCGGCTTGCGCGCGGGGCACACGGGCGTCACCGAACTCAAGCGGCAGAGACTGACCGGATGAGCGGTTTGCCGGCGAGCGCGCAACGGGTGCAGGACGCGGGATTGGCGCTTGGCCTCGACATCGCCGTGCGCGAGATGGCGGAGTCGACCCGCACCGCGCAGGAGGCGGCGGCCGCCTGCGGGGTGACCGTCGGGCAGATCGTGAAATCGCTCGTGTTTACCGGTGCGCAGAGCGGGAAGCCGTATCTGATGCTCGTCTCTGGCGACAACCGCGTCGACGAAAAGGCAGTCGCCCGGCATCTGGGCGAGAAATTGAAGCGCCCCGACGCAGATGCCGTGCGTGTGCTCACCGGCTTCGCGATCGGAGGCATCCCGCCGTTCGGGCACGATGCACCGATTGCGACCTACATGGACCGCGACCTTTTGAAGTACGACGTGATCTGGGCGGCGGCGGGTACGCCGCGCGCGGTGTTCCCTACAAAGCCGGGAACGCTGCGGGATGCCGCCGGCGCGATCGTGATCGACGTGACGTGAGGCCGCTTGCTCGGTCCACCTTCTCCCCTTGTGGGAGAGGGTTGCACCTCTCGCGTGGAGAGAGACTATAGCAATCCGCGCTTCGCCAGATTGCGCATCAGATCGCCGACGCCGAACGTCCATTCGGGCGCCTGGTCGCTCGTGGTCACGACATTCGTCAACGTGCCCAGCTTGTCGGCCGCGATCGTGACCACGTCGCCGGCGTGATGCGTGAAACCCATGCCGGGCGCATCGCGGTCCTTCACCGGCGCGAACATGGTGCCGAGGAACAGCACCGCGCCGTCGGGATATTGATGATGGCGTCCGATCATCTGCCCCACGAGATCTTCCGGGTCGCGGCTGATCTTGCTGACGTCGCTCGATCCTTCGAGCACGAAGCCGTCCGTACCCGTAACGTTGAGCCGCACCTGCGTGCGGCGCACGTCGTCAAGCGAGAAGGTCTTGTCGAACAGCCGGACGAACGGGCCGATCGCCGTCGAGGCGTTGTTGTCCTTTGCCTTGGAGAGCAGCAGCGCCGAACGCCCTTCGACGTCGCGCAGGTTGACGTCGTTGCCGAGCGTCGCGCCGACGATCTTGCCTTTTGACGTCGCGACGACCACGACCTCGGGCTCGGGGTTGTTCCAGATCGAGCTCTTCAGCACACCGATCGACATGCCGGTGCCGACCGCCGAAAGCACCTGCGCTTTGGTGAAGATCTCGGCATCCGGCCCG
The DNA here is from genome assembly GCA_034669185.1 of Hyphomicrobiales bacterium. GTDB lineage: Bacteria > Pseudomonadota > Alphaproteobacteria > Rhizobiales > Xanthobacteraceae > PALSA-894. Next base: position 3,490 of record JAXDNZ010000368.1, on the reverse strand, counting down.
ATGCCGACTTCGAGATACTGCGACCACAGTCCCTTCTCCTGAAGAAGTTTCTTCAGCTCCATCGCCTGCGGCGAGCCGGGCTTGATCTTCTCCACCGTCCCGCCGAGCGCTTTCTCAACGTCCGCGCGCGCCTGCGCGGCCCGTTCGGGTGCGCCACGGGCCTGCTCCTCGATGACGCGCTCGAGCAGCGAGATCGCGAACGTGACGCCGGCGGCCTTCACGGCCTGAAGATCGACCGGAGTCAGCAGCCACGGCTTGCTGGCGTCGCGCCCGGCCTCGTGCGTGTTGGCGAGCAGCGCGGCGAGGTCGCTGAAGCGATCCGCGTGCGCGCCGGCGACGCCCGCGGCCGGATCAGGCGCCTCACACAGATCGCGCATGGTCGGAAAGCTGCGCGAGATGTCGTACACGCCGTCGGCGCGCACGGCGACGACAGACGGTCCGCCGAAATCGGGCCGCCACACGCGGCCGACCAGCGTGCCGGCGGTTCCGTCGGTTGGGAGGCTGGACCGCGCGTCGATCAACCGCCCGCTCCCGCGCCCGCCTCGGGGAAAAACATGTCTTTCCAGTCGGCCGGCGGGTTCTTCAGCGTGCCGGTCTTGGCCATGAAGTTCACGAACGTACGGATGCCGCCGACCCGGTTGTTGTAGACGATGTCCGGATCGGCCAGCACCTCCATGATCTCGTCGACCGTCGTCTTCTCGCCGGAAACCTTCAGGTAGATCTCCGCGCCCCTGCGCTTGTCGGCGTTGATGATGGCGGTCGCCTCGTTCATGCCGGCGACGAAGGCCGCATAGAGCTTCGGATTCTCGTTTCTGAATTTCGACGTGGCAGCCACCACGTTGAACGACATCGGGTCATCGGCGAACAGATCCTTCGAATTGAGGAGACGCCTGACGTTCGGGCTCTTCATCTGGCGGTACTGGAACGGCGCCGAGGAGAAGTTTGCCGTGATCTCGGCCGCGCCGCCGAGCATCGCCGCGGTCGCGTCCGGATGCGACATCGAGACGGTGAGATGATCGAGCGCGGCGTATTTCGCGTCGCCGAATTCCTTCGCGGCCGCCATCTGCAGGATGATCGCCTGATTGGAGACCTTCACGGCCGGCAGCGCGATGCGGTGACTGTCCTTGAAGTCCTTGAGCGACGTGATCGCCGGATCGCGCACCAGCAGCATCAGCGGCGAGACGTTCAGGCCCATGACGCCCTTCACCTCGTTCGCGGTGCCCTTGGTCTTGGAATAGATGGTGATGATGCCGGGCACGCCGAGCGAGACGAAATCGACCGAGCCGGAGATCAGCGCATCGTTCATCACATCGGAAGACCGGAACGTCGCCCATTCGGTGGTGATGTCGAGGCCTGCGGCCTTGGCATGCTTCTCGATGAGCTTGAGCTCCTGCATCACCATGTATTGCATGTAGCCGACGCCGAACTGCTTGGCGACGCGCACCACATTCGCCTCCGCGGAGGCGCCCCTTGGAACGAGAATCGCGGCAGCCAGGGCCGCCGCGCCAACAATACGCCAGATCATTGCTTTCCTCCGGATAGGGCCGCGCGACATGCGGCTTCTCTTGAGCCGACCATACTATAACGGCTAGGGTCGGCGAAGACGCGGGTCAACCCGCGCGGGGCGAGCCTGAGGGACAGCATGAACATGAACACGCTCGCGGCCAGAGAGAGCGCAACCGCCGCGCCGCTGCTCGCAGTCGACAACGTGACGCTGCAGTACAAGACCGAGCATCACCTCGTCACCGCGACGTGGCGCGTCGGCTTCGAAGTCTATGAGGGCGAGCGCTTCGTGGTGCTTGGGCCTTCCGGCTGCGGCAAGTCGACGCTGCTCAAGGCCGTCGCGGGATTCATGCAGCCGGTCGAAGGCCAGATCCGTCTCAACGGCCGGCAGATCAAGCAGCCGGGCTCCGACCGCATGATGGTGTTCCAGGAATTCGACCAGCTCCTGCCGTGGAAGACCGTGCTCGGCAACGTCATGTTCCCGCTGCTGGTGAACCGCCGCATGCCCAGGGCTGAAGCGGCCGAGCACGCGCGCGCGCTGCTCGACAAGGTCAATCTGACCCGGTTCGAGAACGTCCATCCGCACATGCTCTCGGGCGGCATGAAGCAGCGCGTCGCGATCGCGCGCGCGCTCGCGATGGAGCCGGCCGTGCTGCTGATGGACGAGCCATTCGCGGCGCTCGACGCGCTGACCCGGCGCAAGATGCAGGAGGAACTGCGCACGCTGTGGGACGACGTCGGCTTTACCGTGCTGTTCGTCACCCATTCGATCGAGGAAGCGCTGCTCGTCGGCAGCCGCATTCTCGTGCTCTCGCCGCATCCCGGCCGCGTGAAGGCCGAGCTCAATGCCGACCATCTCGGCTTCGGCGACATCGGCACGCCCGCATTCGAGACGCTGCACCGCCGCATCCACGACCTTCTGTTCGCCGACAAGGTCGAGACCGCGCTCGCCACGGAGAACCAGCATGGTTGACATCGCGCAGCGCACGGTGCGGCCGGAGCCGCCGCAGCGGCCGGAACGCACGATCGAACTACAGGCGATGGGGGCGGTCGGCGATGCGGCGCGCCCGCTCTCGCTGGCGGAGCGGCTCCTGCAATACACCGGCGTTCGCCGAATGATCGTCGTCGCGGTGCTGTGCATCTTCTGGCAGGGTTATGCGACCTACCTCAACAACAACCTCCTGTTCCCGACGCTGGTCGAGACGCTGCAGGCGCTCTACGACTCGGTGGTGAACGGACCGCTGATCGAGCGCATGGTGGTCTCGCTGCAGACGTTGCTGATGGGTTACGGGGCGGGATTGGCACTGGCCGGCATCTTCACCACACTCGCGGTCTCGACGCGGGTCGGGACGGATTTCCTGTCCACGCTGACCGCAATGTTCAACCCCCTGCCCGCGATCGCGCTCCTGCCATTAGCACTGCTGTGGTTCGGGCTCGGCGCGAAGAGTCTCGTGTTCGTGATCATCCATTCGGTGTTATGGGCGGTCGCGCTCAACACCCATTCGGGATTCACGTCGGTGAGCCCGACACTGCGCATGGCGGGACAGAACTGCGGGCTGCGCGGGATTTCGTACGTGGCGTTCCTGCTCGTGCCGGCGGCGTTCCCGTCGATCCTCACCGGCCTGAAGATCGGCTGGGCGTTCGCATGGCGCACGCTTATCGCGGCTGAGCTGGTGTTCGGCGTCTCGTCGCGCTCGGGCGGGCTCGGCTGGTTCATCTTCGAGAACCGCAACCAGCTCGAGATCCCGTCGGTCTTCGCGGGGCTGCTGACCGTGATCATGATCGGGCTGGTGGTTGAGAGCGTGATCTTCCGCTCGATCGAGAACGCCACCATCCGGCGCTGGGGCATGCAGAGCTGAGGTAGGTCTTGGGGGAGGGGGGAAATGCGCAGTCTGCTGCTGGTGATGCTGGCCTCGTTGCTGGCTATGCCCGCGTTCGCGGGTGAAGCGCCATCGGCGCTCGGTTACGTGCCGGTTGCCGATCCTTT
>JAXDNZ010000367.1:0-7730 GCA_034669185.1 Hyphomicrobiales bacterium | reverse complement strand
CCGGCAAGCCGTCGGAGGTGCGCGCCAACGCCGCGGTGCAATCGGCCTACCTCGGAGGCCATGCATGACTGCTTTGAACGAGACGCCGCTGATCGAAGCAAGGGATCTGCACACCTTCTACGACGAGAGCTACATCCTGCGCGGCGTCTCGCTCGTGCTCGCGCGCGGTGAAGCCCTCGGTCTGATGGGCCGAAACGGGATGGGCAAAACGACGCTGATCCGCACGATCATGGGGCTGGTGCGCCCCCGCGCGGGAAGCGTGATGATCACAGGCGAGGACATGACGCATGCCCCCGCGTTCCGTGTCGCGCGGCGCGGCATTGCCTATGTGCCGGAAGGCCGCGGCATTTTCGCATCGCTGTCGGTGCGCGAGAACTTGGAGATCGCTGAACGCCCGGGCGTCGACGGGGCGGACGGGTGGAAGATGGCGCGAGTGCTTGAGTTGTTTCCACGGCTCGGCCAGCGCCTCAACAACGGGGGCGACCAGTTGTCCGGGGGCGAGCAGCAGATGCTCGCGATCGCGCGTGCACTCCTGACGAATCCGCGTGTCCTGATACTCGATGAGGCGACCGAAGGCCTCGCGCCGCTTATACGCGACGAGATCTGGAAGACAATCCGCTTGGTCCGCGAGAGCGGCATCGCGACGCTGCTGGTCGACAAGAGTGTGTCCGAAGTCACCGCGCTGGCCGACCGCGTGATCATCCTGGTCAAGGGTCAGACCGTGTTCGAGGGAAAGCCGCAGAATTTGAAATGCCATCCGGAAATCATGCACCGGCATCTCGGCGTGTGAAGACGAAGTGGGAGTTCGTTGATCCAAGGTGCGGCCGAGCAGACATCCACCGAGCACACCGTTAGTATGTGCCCTGGCCGGCTGGGCGGCCGGCAAGATTCGGCAGTAGCGTTCGCAATGCGGCTTCGGCAAAGGGTGTCCTCGGCGTCGCTATTTCTGCTGCCCTTCGCAGTGCTGCTTGTGCTCTGGGCCGTCCTGATCCCTTATTTCAACGTCAACCCGCGCCTCTTCCCAACCCTCGGCTCGGTCGCCCAGGCCGGGATTGAATCGATCCAGGACGGCTCGTTATTCGTGCATATCGGCGCGAGCCTGATGCGCGTGCTGGTCGGCACCACGCTGGCGCTGATCGTCGCGATTCCGCTCGGCATCGCCATGGGCGTGAGTCCGATCGTGTCGATGTTCTTGACGCCGCTGTTTCGCTTCTTCTCCGTGCTCGCCGGGATCGCATGGATTCCGATCGCGACGCTCTGGTTCGGCTACGGCTTTGGCGCCATCACCTTTGTGATCTTCAACGCGGTGTTCTTCATCGTCGCCTACAACACGCTGCTCGGTGTCTCGACCATTCCGCTCGCCGTGCGCAATGCCGCCGCCTCGCTCGGCGCAAGCCGCACCGCGATGCTCACCCAAGTGCTCCTCCCCGGCGCTCTGCCGAACATCGTCACCGGAATCCGAACGGGCTTGGGTTTTGCATGGCGCGGCCTGATCGCCGCCGAGATGATCGCGACCAACGTGGGGCTCGGCTACATGCTGTTCGTGGCGCGGGATTTCTATCGCACCGAGGTGATCGTGCTCGGCATGATCGTCATCGGCGTGCTCTGGCTCCTGCTAGACCGGCTGGTGCTCGCACCGCTCGAGCGCGCCACCATCGAGCGCTGGGGCATGGTGCAGCGCGCATGACCCCGTTTTTGAGACTCTGGGGCGGCTATGTGCGCCTGGTCGCGCGCTGGCCTTCGATCGGCTCGCTCGTGCCGTTCATTCCGGTGATCGCACTGTGGTGGCTCGTGACCGCGCTCCAGGTGTTCCCGCGCGTCTTCCTTCCAGGGCCTGTCGAAGTGTGGAACGCGTTCACGTCACTCACCTACAAGGGCATCCTGCCGGAATATCTCCAGGACAGCATCGCGCGCCTTGCGGTCGGCGCACTCTCGGGCGTCGCGCTCGGCATTCCGCTCGGGCTCCTGATCGGGATGAGCCAGCGCACCCATACCGCGCTCTGGCCGGTACTGCTGTTCTTCCAGGCGATCGGCGACATCGCGTGGCTGCCGATCTTGGTGATCTGGTTCGGTTACGGCCTCGTCACGATGACCTTCGTGATCGTCTACACGGTGATTTTCCCCGTCGTGCTCAACACCGTGCTTGGCGTGCGCTCGATCCACGTCAACATGCACCGCGCCGCCTTGAGCCTCGGCGCTTCGCGGCTGCGCGTACTCTGGGAGGTCGTGCTGCCGGGGGCATTACCCAACATCGTCACAGGCTTGCGCAACGGCCTCGGCTACGGTTGGCGCGCGCTGATCGCCGCCGAGATCATCGTCGGGACCAGCGGTATCGGCTTCCTGATGTTCGATGCGCGCCGCGCCGGCTCGGTGGTCGAGATCCTGCTCGGCATGATCATTCTCGGCATCCTCTGGTACATCGTCGACAGCTGGATCCTGGCCCCGATCGAGCGCGCGACCGGCCAGCGCTGGGGTATGGTGACGCCGTGAAGAGTCTCACGATCCGGAATCTGTCCAAGACCTACTTCGACCTCTATGCCGGCACGCAGGTCGACGCCGTGCACGATGTATCGCTCAACGTGCCGGAAGGTGAGTTCGTCTCGATTGTCGGTCCCTCCGGCTGCGGCAAGTCCACCATCCTGAACATGATCGCAGGTTTCATCCCGATCACCGGCGGCGAGATCCTTGTCGGCGGACAACCGGTGAAAGGGCCGGGTCCGGATCGCGGCGTCGTCTTTCAATCGTTTGCTCTCTTCCCGTGGCGCACGGTGCTGGAGAACGTCGCGTTCGGCCCGAAGATGCGTGGCATCCCGAAGGCCGAACGCGAGAAGATCGCGCACGATTACCTGGCACTCGCCAAGCTCACGGAAGCGGCCGAGCGCTACCCAAACGAACTCTCCGGCGGCATGCAGCAGCGCGTCGGCGTGGTGCGCGCGCTCGCGAACGAACCCGACGTGCTGCTGATGGACGAGCCCTTCGCCAGCGTCGACGCGCAGACGCGCATGACCCTGCAGGAGGAGCTGACGCGCATCTGGCAGGACAAAAAGCTGACGGTCATCTTCATCACTCACGATGTAGCCGAAGCGGTGTTCCTCGCCAATCGCGTGGTCGCGCTGTCCAAGGGCCGCGTGCTGGAAGAGATTGCGGTCGACCTGCCGCGCCCACGATCGTGGGATGCGCTGCACGAGGACGTGCGGTTCAAGACGCTGACCAGTCGCGTGCTGCAACTCGTGCGTTCGGCCTGAGCCATGTGGCGCGACGTGATCGCCTCCCGCAAGACACACGTGCTGCTTGCAGTGGCGGCGTGCTATCTCGCCTGGCAGGTGGGGCTTACCGTCGCTGCGCCGGGCAAGGTCGCGGCCTTTCCCCCCGGCGGCGAACGCGTCAACATACTCGTCACGCTGCCGTTCCCGCCGGAACGGTTTCACGTCCAGCAATTCCAGACGTTCGGACGGGTGTCTGGAACACAAGACAATTCCGCCGAAGTTCGAGGAGTGAAACGAGCGGATCTTGGTGCTCTCGCCCGCCCCTATTGGGTGAAGCGCGTCGAGCCGCTGCCACCGGGAGGATGAGAATGCGACATTTCCTGATAGCGTTGGGTGCGTTGCTGGCGCTGCCGCAGGTCGCGGTGGCGCAGACGCCGACGAAGCTCAAGGCCGGCATGGTGACCGGCATCGATCAGGTCGGTCTGCCGATCGCGCTCGAACGCGGCTTCTTCGAAAAGCACGGCCTCGACGTCACCATCGCCCGCCCCTACGCGACCGGCGTCGATGCGCTCAACGCGCTGCAGGCCGGCGAAAGCGACATCGTGCAGGTGGGCGTGCCGATGATTGGCGCGGTGCTGCGCGGCATGGACCTCGTAGCGCTCGGCAATTATTCGGGCAACGCCACCAAGCTCGGCTCCGACGCCACGATGGCGATCATCGCCGGCAAGGACAGCGGCATCGTGAAGGGCGACCCGAAGACGCTCAAGGGCAAGAAGATCGCCGCCTCCTTCGGTACGATCAATCATCTCTACGTCCTCTCGGTGCTCGAAAAGGCAGGCCTCACACCAAACGACGTGACGCTCGTCAACACCCCACCGCCGGAGATGACCGTCGCCCTGCTCGCCAAGGGCATCGACGCCTTCTCGGGCTGGGACCCTTGGCCGATCGTCGCCGTAAAGGACGTTCCCGGCGCGATCGAAGTGGTGCGTGGCGGCGACACCATCTCCTATCTCGGCTTCAACGTCGGCATGCGTCCGTGGGTGGAGAAGAACGGCGAGACGATCGAGAAATTCCTCGCCGCCGTCTCCGAAGCCGACAAGTGGATGCGTGCCAATCCGAAGCAGGCCGCGCAGGTCGCGACACGCTGGATTCCGGGCCTCAAGCAGGAGGTCGCCGAGGCCGCGATGGAGTTCAATATCCAGCAGGCCGACAGGCGGCTTTCGGCGCACAATTATCACGCATTGTGGAAGGCACAGGACACGCTGCAGAGGCTCGGTGTGATCAAGTCTGCGTTCGATGTGAACAAGCACATCGATGCGAAGCACATCGTCAACGTGATGGCGAAGCATCCGGACCTGTTCTCGGACCTGCCGGCCATACCGGACAATGTCGCGGTGAAACCCGGCTACGTCTTCAAGCCTTGAACGGCATCATGCGAACTTCCATCCGGCAGTGGCGCCGGAGCGGTGCCGCCATCTCCGCCGCATTCTTCTTCGCATGCGCCGCTCATGCGGCCGAGCCCGACTTCGTGCCGTCAGCCGATCTGCTGGCGGCGGCCAGGAAGGAGGGCAGGATTGTCCTTTACACCGCGAACTTCCTCGACACCGAGCAGGCCGTCGCCAAGCGCTTTTTGGAACGATTTGGCATCCGGATCGAGTTTGTGCGCGCGCCGACCGGCCAGCTGATCACGCGCATCAAGACCGAGGCGGCGGCCAACCGGATGATCGCCGACGTCATCGACATCTCCGATCGGGTGCAGGCGCGGGCCATGATCGAGCTGTTCGCGCCTTATGCGCCACCGAATGCCGCCGACTATCCCGAGGTTGCCCGTACGGCCGACCGGCTGTGGCCGCGGTCCGGCAACGCCTGGACCATCACGTACAATTCCGCACTCGTGACGGACCCGCCGAAGTCGTGGGCCGATCTGGTGAAGCCCGCATTCGGCACGCAGCGGCTCGGGCAAACCGTGATCGCGTCCGGTGGCGCCCCCTTCAACCGCGCCATGTTCGAACGCAAGGTGCTTGGGGAGGACTACTGGACCAAGCAGGCAGAACTCAAGCCGGTCCTGTTTCCAAGTCAGGCTCAAATGGTTGATGCCCTGATCCGCGGCGAGATCGGCATTGCTCCGCTGGTCACCAACCTCGCCATTCCGTTGGCCGCTCAAGGCGCTCCACTCAAGTGGTTCTTTGCGCCAGAGGGTGTCCCGATCACGGTCTTCTGTGCCGGGATTGCGAAGGGCGCCGCCCACCCGAATGCCGCGAAGTTGTTTCTCGACTGGGCGCTATCGCGCGAGGGACAGGCGCTGATGGTTGAGCAGGGCTCGTTTTCCTCGCTGGCGCAGGCACCGATGCCGCCCGGCGTCGATAGCAAGGCCATCAACGTTTGGTATTCCGATGAGGCCGAGATCGAGACGGTATTCAAATCTTGGACCGACGACTGGAACAAGGCTTACGGCTATCGCCAATAGTGCGGGTGGTATTGCGCCCTCTCCCACAAGGGAGAGGGCACATCAATTGCCGCCTTATCCGATGGGCGACGGGCGGATTGTGGCTCTATCATCCGCCGGCACTCGAGGGAGGAGACCACCCGTGCTCACTGTCACACGCGACATGATCTTGCCGACGACAATCACGGGCTCGTATCCGCGGCCGCTGTGGTTCGACCGCAGCCTCGACGGGCGCTCGTTCAAGGCCGCCCTCGGCGACTCGCTGTTCCGCGAGCAATACCTCGACGCCGTCGCGAGCATCATCGCCGAACAGGAGACCGCCGGTCTCGACATCGTGACGGATGGCGACAGCCGATTTGATCTCACCGTCGGAGGCAAGTCGTGGTTCTTCTATCCGATCGAGCGGCTCGGCGGCATCACCGGCCATCGTGACACCTCGCGCGGATGGATGTCGCGCCACGGTCTGCGCCCCGGCAAGATTCTTTGGGAGGTGCAGGAGGCTTATCAGCCCGGCGTCGTCGGCGAGAAGCTCACACGCGGTCCGCTCGAGTATGCCGCGATCTGGCAGGTAGCACAGCGCATGACCGACCGGCCGCTGAAATTCGGCGCAATCTGCGCGCCCTCGATGGCCGGGATGCTGTGGAATGCGTTCTACAAGAACGACCAGGAGATGATGCTTGACCTGTGCGACATCATGAACGCGGAGCTGCGCGACATGGCGGCCGCCGGCTGTCCGCTGATCCAGGTGGAGGAGCCGCCGCATCACATGCGTGCGCAGCAGAAGGAGTGTACGGACGCCGATCTCGAGTTTCTCACCGAGGCCTTCAATCGCCAGCTCAAGGGCGTCAACGCCGAGATCTGGGTGCACACCTGCTGGGGCAATCCGAACCAGCAGCGCGTGCACTACAACGTACCGAGTTACGAGCGCGCGCTGCCGCACCTGTTGCAGCTCAACGGCGACGTCCTGACGATTGAATGCGCGAGTTCGGACGGCAAAGACCTGCCGCTATTCAAGCACATCAAGACCGACAAGAAGATCGCCATCGGCGTGGTCAACCATTGCGACACCGTGGTCGAGCCGGCCGAGAAGGTCGCGGCGCTGATCCGCAAGGCGCTCGAATTCATCCCGAAGGAGAAACTCATCATCTCGACCGATTGCGGCTTCGGCCGCGAAGGCTTGTCGCGGCGGATCGCGTTTTACAAATGCGTGGCGCTGGTTGAAGGCACCAATATCGTTCGGCGGGAGCTCGGCCTGCCCCAAGCGCGCGTGCGTGCGGCCGATCCGAAGCTGTGGTTCGCGGGGCGCGTATCCATCCGGTGAAGCATGCTGCCAACGAATATAGAAGCGGCTCAGCCGCCACTGGTGATGCATCACCTTGAAGGCATCAATCTTTTCGGACGCCCGGACCGGGCATCCCGGTCGATTTTGCATCGTTGGCTTGCGGCAGGAGTTCCTGGTAGCCGGAAGGATTGATCGTCGCAAAGCGCGAGAGCAGGAGGGTATCGAGCGTTGCCGCCGTGCTGAATTCCGAATGGAAGGAAAGCAATGCACAGCGCAGCCTGGCAACGACGTCCTTGTCGGTGGCCGGCGATGCGACAAGGAGCGGAATCGGTGTCATGACGGTGGAGTCGACGACGCACAGCTTCGCGGCGGTTTCCGGCTCGTGGCGCTTCAGCAGATCGTGCACGTAGGAATCCAGCGGGCCGACGTCGATTCCGCCATCGAGCACGGCGTCGATGATGCGGCGCGGCGTGACGAGCGGTCCGACCCATTCCGAATAATGCGCCGCTTGTTTGCCCAGGAGGTGATGCCAAACAGCATTGTAGCCCGATTGCGAGTGCCTGACGGTCCACCCGATGCGTCCGCCGTACGTGTCGGATAACCGCGTGAAGGAGCGATCCGCCCGGACGATGAAATCCGTGCAGTATTGCGGCCGCCCACCATAGCGCGGCGATGAGGGGATTGGCGCCACGAGGGCTACCGGTTGCGGCGCCGCGAGTGCGAACGGAAAACCGCACATGAATGCCGCGCCGAGATCAGGACGGGTCCACAACGCTTCGAGGGGCGCCGGCGCGGC
>JAXDNZ010000366.1:0-2928 GCA_034669185.1 Hyphomicrobiales bacterium | reverse complement strand
CGCTCCTGGAACGGCGTGGCGATCCTCGCCAGGGACGCCGATCCCATCGAGATTCGCCGCGGGCTGCCCGGCAACGCGGCCGACGACCAGAGCCGCTACCTCGAAGCCGCAGTGCACGGGGTGATCGTCGGCTGCCTCTATCTGCCGAACGGCAATCCGCAGCCGGGCCCGAAGTTCGACTACAAGCTCGCCTGGTTCGCCCGACTCATACGGCATGCAAGGACGTTGCATGGCACCGGCGTACCGGTCGTACTGGCGGGCGATTACAATGTCGTTCCGACCGAGCGCGACATCTATCCGACCAAATCCTATGACAAGGACGCGCTGCTCCAACCCGAAAGCCGCGAGGCGTTTCGCCGTCTGCTCAAGCAAGGCTGGATCGACACGCTTCGCACACTGCATCCCGAACAGCGCATCTACACGTTCTGGGACTACATGCGGAATCGCTGGCCGCGCAATGCCGGGCTGCGGATCGATCACATCCTGCTCAGCCCGGCTCTCGCGAAAGGGCTGATCGCGGCTGGCGTCGATCGTGCGGTACGCGGCAAGCCGAATGCCAGCGATCACGCTCCGGTCTGGGTGGAACTACGCACCGGTGCGGCCGACCGGACCATCTCGAAGCCGAAGGGTGCTCGGAAAACGACCGAGCCGAGGAGCCAGCCGCGCGAGCGGCGGCCGCTGCTGGTGATCGATGGAGATTCGTTCGCGCACCGCGCCTACCACGCGCTGCCCAAGAGCATCCTGCGCCGCGGCGGCAAGCCCGCCGGTGCGCTCCTGGGTTTCGCCAACATGCTGCTGCGCTTCTATCAGGCGGAACGGCCGCGCGCGGTGCTGGTCGCGTGGGATACCCTGGATGTACCGACCTATCGGCACAAAGCATTTCCGGCGTATCAGAGCGGACGGCGCTTCGACGACGCGCTGCTCGAACAGCTCGCGATGCTGCCGCAGCTTGTCGCCGCATGCGGCTTCGCCAACGCCAAGGCACCCGGATACGAGGCCGACGACTTTCTCGCCGCGGCCGTTGGGGCCGAGGAGCGGCGGAAAGGCACGGTATTGGTGGCGAGCGGAGATCGTGACACGTTCCAACTCGCATCGAACGCGACGACCATTCTCTATCCGGTCCGCGCCGGAGAGATCGCGCGGGTCGATCCGGCCGAGGTCCGGGCTCGCTATGGCGTGAACCCCGAACAGGTGCCTGACTTCATCGCGCTGCGCGGAGACCCTTCCGACAAGCTTCCGGGCGCGCCAAATACCGGTGCCGCGGGGGCCGCAGGTCTGCTGCGCCGATATGGGACACTGGAAAAGGCACTCGCGGCCGGCCGCTTTTCGGCGCATGCCGAAAAACTGCGGCTGTTTCGCTCGATCGCGACGATGGATGCCAAGGCGCCTTTGCCGCCGTTGCGAAATCAGAAGCCCACATGGGCCGCGGCCTCAGCGCTCGCGCGCGAATGGGATCTCAAGCAATTGGCGGATCGTCTCAAGTCGATGAGCCTGAAGTCCACGACCTAGCGCAACCGCCGGAGCCCATTGATATCGCCCGGTCGCCTCGGCAAGATCGGCCTTTTCCGGGGTGCGGGTGACAGATGTCGTGGATGATCGGTGTCGACGTTGGCGGCACCTTCACGGACTTCTTCGCATTCGACGACCGCTCGGACCGCATCGTTCTGCACAAGGTGCCTTCGACGCCGGCCAATCCGGCGCAGGCCGTCATCGCAGGCCTGCGTGAGCTTTGTGCGCGCCATAGCATCGACCTCAATGAGATCACGCGCCTCTCACACGGCACCACAGTTGCCACCAACGCGCTGATCCAGCGCCGTGGCGGCAAGGTCGCGCTCGTGGTCACCGACGGTTTCCGCGACCTGATCGAGATCGGACGCCAGATCCGCCCGCATGTCTTCAGCCTGCAGGAAGACCATCCCGCTCCGCTTGTTCCGCGCGAGCTGCGTTTCGAAGCACCCGAGCGCATCACGGCGGACGGCAACGCGATCCGCGCGTTGACGCCCGACTCGCTGCCGGCGCTGGTGCAGGCGATCGGCGCTGCCAAGCCGGACGCCTGCGCGGTATGTCTGCTCTTCTCGTTTCTCAATCGCACCCACGAGAGGATGATCCGCGACGCGCTGAGCGAGGCGTACCCCGACATGTATCTGTCGATCTCCAGCGAAGTGCAGCCGGAATTCCGTGAATACGAGCGGCTCTCGACTACGGTGCTCAACGCATACCTCCAGCCCGTGATCGACCGCTATCTCGCTGACTTCCAGCAAGGCGTGTCACAAGCCGCACCGAAAGCCGCGCTTGGCATCAACCAGTCGTCCGGCGGGCTGATGTCGGTCGCGCGAGCGCGCCGCGTTCCGATCCGAACCGCATTGTCGGGGCCGGCAGCGGGTGCGGTCGGTGCGATCCATATGGCGCGGCTTTCGGGTATCGCCGACGTGATCTCGCTCGACATGGGCGGCACGAGCGCCGACGTCGCGCTGATGCGCAATTACGCCGCGGGCACCACCTTCAACAAATGGATCGAGGGCTATCCGGCGCGGATCGCCTCGCTCGACATCAACGCGGTCGGCGCTGGTGGCGGCTCGATCGCGTGGTTCGACCGCGACGGACTGATGAAGGTCGGCCCGCAGAGCGCAGGCGCCCTGCCGGGACCCGCCTGCTACGCACGTGGCGGCACCCAGGCGACGGTCACCGACGCGAACCTCGTGCTCGGGCGGCTGTCGCCGCGCGGATTGCTCGATGGCGAGATGTCGCTCGATGCGGAACTGGCCCGCAAGGCCATCGCGCCGCTGGCCGAGCGGCTCGGCTTTTCGGTCGAGCGCACCGCGCACGGCATGCTCGGCATTGTTGTCGCCAACATGGTGCGGGCGATCCGCGCGGTCTCGGTCGAACGCGGGCACGATCCGCGTGCCTTCGCGCTGCTGCCGTTCGGCG
>JAXDNZ010000365.1:0-5235 GCA_034669185.1 Hyphomicrobiales bacterium | reverse complement strand
TGTCGGGCAGCATGCAGAGGATGTTTGCGCCCTTCGGCGCATCGGCGGCGACCTGCAAGGCGCCCGCGAACGTGCCGCCCGCCGTGATGCCGACGAAAATGCCTTCCTTCTGCGCCAGGTCGCGGGCGCACTTCATCGCGTCCGGCCCGGTGATCGTGAGAATGCGCTCGATCACCTTCATGTCGACCGCGTCGCCGGTGATCTTCGGGATGAAGTCCGGGCTCCAGCCCTGCATCGGGTGCGGCTTCCATACGGCGTTCGGCGCGGCCGGCGAGCCGTCGGCTTTCCGCTTCTGCTCGCTGTGGCTCGAGAGCATCGGCGCGTCGGCCGGCTCGCACACCACGATCTTGGTGTCGGGCATCTCCTGCTTGAATACGCGCGCCACGCCCTTCAGCGTGCCGCCGGTGCCGAAGCCGGTCACCCAGTAGTCGAGTTTCGTCCCCTTGAAGTCGTTGATGATCTCGCGCGCCGTGGTGCGCGAATGCATGTCGGGATTGGCCTCGTTCTCGAACTGGCGTGTCAGGAACCAGCCGTGCTTGGCGGCGAGCTCGACCGCCTTGTTGACCATGCCGACGCCGCGATCGGCCGCCGGCGTGACGATCACCTTGGCGCCGAGGAAGCGCATCAGGCGCCGCCGCTCGACCGAGAACGGCTCCGCCATCGTCACCACCAGCGGGTAACCCTTGGCGGCGCACACCATCGCGAGCCCGATGCCGGTGTTCCCGCTGGTCGCCTCGATCACGGTCTGGCCGGGCTTGAGCTCGCCGGACTTCTCCGCCGCCTCGATCACGCCGAGCGCGAGACGGTCCTTCACCGAGCCGAGCGGATTGAACGCCTCGATCTTGACGTACAGGTTCACGCCCTCAGGCGCGAGCTTGTTGATGCGAACCACCGGCGTGTTGCCGACGGTGCCGAGGATGCTTTCGAATTTGGCCATGACATGTCCTCCTGAACTCAGCGCCGGGCGCCTTTTTGCAACAAGTTCTCGGCTTCCGCCACCACGCGGGTAACGATCTCGCCGGCTGGCGGCAGGTCGCGGATCAGGCCGACCGCCTCGCCGGCGATCACGGCGGCGGTGTCGAAATCGCCCGACTCGCGCGCCGCCGCGTAGCGTGCCGCCTCGCCTTCGATGTTTTGCATCAGCTCGGACTCGCGACCAAACCATTTTTCGGCGTGGGCGTTGCGCATCACACGCCCGTTGTAGGGCGCGGGCCAGACGTTGCGGCGCGTGATGTCGAACACGATGCTGCGCAGCGTGTCGTCGCCGCTTCCCGAAACGATACGCCGCTTCGCCTCGTCGTGGCTCGCCGCCTCGCGCGACGCATAAAAGCGCGTGCCCATCAGCACGCCTTCGGCGCCGAGCATCAGCGCTGCCGCAAGCCCGCGCCCGTCCGCGATGCCGCCGGCGGCAACGACCGGAATCTGCGGCAGCGCGTCGACGATCTCCGGCACCAGCGTCATCGTACCGCGCGCGGCGCCATGGCCGCCGGCTTCGGTCCCCTGCGCCACGATGATGTCGGCGCCGGCCGCCGCGGCCTCGCGCGCCTGCCGCAGCGTCTGCACCTGGCAGATCAGCCGTGATCCGGCGGCGCGGATCCTCTCCGCGAAGGGATTGACGTCGCCGAACGACAGCATGATCGCGGCGGGTGCATGATCGAGCGCGCGCTCGAGCAGCTCGGGCTGCTTGGCGAGGCTCCAGGTGATGAAGCCGCAGCCGACGCGCGTGTTGCCGGCGGCGGCGAATTCGCGTGCGAGCCACGGCCCGTCGCCATAGCCGCCGCCGATCAGCCCGAGCCCGCCGGCCGCGCTCACGGCAGCGGCAAGCTTGCCGTCCGCCACATAGTCCATCGGCGCAAGCAGCACCGGATGTTCGATGCCGAGCAACGCCGTCACACGATTTGAAAAAGCCATCCATGCCTCGCGGGGCCGCGACGTAAGCACGCTCTCGCCGCAACGACAACAGCTTGCGCGACCGCGCCTTGCCGCATCCGGAATGGCCTCCTAAGCTTCGCAACGAAAAGGAAACGCCATGCTCCCACGCCGCCGCTTTTTGGTGAGCGCGGCTGCCCTTGCGGCGCCGGCATTCCTGCGCGACGCGCGCGCCCAGACCTATCCGTCGCGCTTCGTGCGTCTGGTCGTGCCGTTCCCGCCCGGCGGCACGGTCGATACCGGCGCCCGCATCATCGCCGCCCGCCTCTCCGAGATGTGGGGTCAGCAGATGGTGATCGAGAATCGCGCGGGCATCGGCGGCAACATCGCGGCGCAGGCCGTGCTGAGCGCCGAACCGGACGGCTACACCGTCTACATCACGTCGATCGGCCACGCGATCGCGCAGTTCGTGACGCCGTCGATCGTCTTCGATCCGGTCAGGGACTTCACGCCGGTGAGCCTGCTCGCCGTCTACCCGAACATCATGGCGATCCCGAATTCCTCGCCGTCGCGCACGCTGGGCGAGTTCATCGCGCGCGCCAAGGCCAACCCCGGCAAGGTCACCTATTGCTCGTCCGGCGTCGGCACGTCGCTGCATCTCGCCGGCGAGCTGTTCAAGAAAATGGCCGGCGTCGACCTCACCCACATTCCCTATCGTGGCGCGGGTCCGGCGCTGAACGATCTGCTGCCCGGGCGCGTCGATGCGATCTTCGCGAATTTTCCCTCGACGCTGCCCTATGTGTTGAGCGGGCAATTGCGCGGGCTCGCGGTGACGACCGCGAAGCGTCAGCCCGAGGTGCCCGACCTGCCGGCGATCGCCGAACTCGTGCCCGGCTATGACGTGTCGTCCTGGATCGCGTTCTTCGTCGCGGCGAAGACGCCGGGAGAGATCGTCGTGAAGCTGCATGGCGACACGGTCGTCGCGCTCAGCCATCCGCAGACCAAGGCACGTTACGCGCAGCTCGGCGCGACCGTGGTCGGATCGACGCCGGTCGAGCTTGCGACGTTCCTTCAAACCGAGATCGACCGCTGGGGTCCGATCATCAAGGCAGCCGGAATCAAGGACGGGTAATTGATCAGGACTGACCCAACCGCTCGTCCACGCGAAAGCGGAGTTTGTTGCTCGATCGGAGAACAAATCGCGCGATGACAAACCAGGACAGAGTGGTGCTCGTCACCGGCGCCGCCGGCGGCATCGGCGCGGCGATCACCCACGCGCTGGTCGGTGCGGGTCACAGCGTGGCGGCGGTCGATCGCGATGCCGAGGGGCTGAAGCGGCTCGCGACGTCGGAGCGCATCCATCCGATCACGGCGGACCTCGCGATCGAGGCGCCGTGCCGGGAGGCGGTCGCGTCCGCGGTCGCGCATTTCGGGCGGCTCGACGCGGTGGTGAACAATGCCGGCATCGGGCCGAGCTCGCTGCGGCCCGACGCGGAACACAACCTGCCGCGCATCGACGAATTGACCGCCCAGGTCTGGGACCGGTTCTTCGCCATCAACGTGCGGGCGCCGATGCTCGTCACGCAGGCGGCGCTCCCGCACATGCGCAAAGCCGGCTTCGGCCGCGTCATCAACAACACGACGAGCTTCCGCACCATGCTGCGCGTGCTCCCTTACGGCGCCACCAAGTCGGCGCTCGAATCCATGTCGGCGATCTGGGCGACCGAGCTGAAGGCAGACCGCATCACGGTGAACGTGCTGATCCCGGGCGGGCCGACCGACACGGCCTTCATCTCCGACGGCGCCGGCTGGGACCGTGGCAAGATGCTGCGGCCACAGATCATGGGACCGCCCGCGGCCTGGCTCGTCTCGGACGAGGCCGCCGATTACACCGGCCAGCGTATCATCGCGGCGAACTGGGACGCGGCGCTGCCCGGTGCTGCGGCCGCCGCCAAGGCCGGCCGCGCCATCGGCTGGCCGGAGCTTGGCGCCGACGCGGTGTGGCTGAAGGGGTGACTCTGTCCCGCTCATTCCCGCGAAAGCGGGAATCCAGTTCTTTCTGCGTCCTCGGCCCTGGGTCCCCGCTTTCGCGGGGACGAGCGGACTCTTGCTCGCCTGCTGCCTGCTCTATAATGACGCCGCTACAAACGAAGGAGCCACCCATGTCGGTCGCCGAGCAGCACGTCGGCAAGCCCGCCGTCTCGTTGAAGGACGCCGACTTCAACTGGGAAGACCCGCTCGACCTCGAGGGCGAGCTCACCGAAGAAGAGCGCATGGTGCGCGACACCGCGCGCGGCTACGCGCAGGAGAAGCTGTTCCCGCGCGTGCTCAAGGCCTACCGCGAGGAGAGCTTCGACCGCGAGATCATGCGCGAGATGGGCGCGCTCGGACTGATCGGCGCGACGATTCCTGAGCAATACGGCGGCGCGGGGCTCGGCTATGTCGCCTACGGGCTGATCGCGCGCGAGATCGAGACCGTCGACTCAGGCTATCGCTCGGCGATGTCGGTGCAGTCCTCGCTCGTCATGCACCCGATTTATTCCTACGGCTCGGAGGCGCAGCGGCGGCGCTTTTTGCCCAAGCTCGCGAGCGGCGAGATCGTCGGCTGCTTCGGCCTGACCGAGCCGGACTACGGCTCCGATCCCGGCTCAATGGTGACGCGCGCCGAGAAGGTGTCAGGCGGCTATGCGCTCAACGGCGCCAAGATGTGGATCACCAATGCGCCGATCGCCGACGTCGCGGTGGTTTGGGCCAAGCTCGACGGCGTCATCCGTGGCTTCATCGTGGAGCGCGGCACGAAAGGTTTCTCCACGCCGAAGATCGAAGGCAAGCTGAGCCTGCGCGCGTCGGTCACCGGCGAGATCGTGCTGGAGAGCGCCGTGGTGCCGGAAGAGAATCTGCTGCCGAACGTGAAGGGCCTCGCCGGCCCGTTCGGCTGCCTCAACATGGCGCGCTACGGCATCGCCTGGGGCGCGATGGGGGCGGCGGAATTCTGCTGGCATCGCGCGCGGCAATACGTCCTCGATAGGAAGCAGTTCGGCAAGCCGCTCGCCGCCAATCAGCTGGTGCAGAAGAAGCTCGCCGACATGCAGACCGAGATCACGCTCGGGCTGCATTCCGCGTTGCGCTTGGGGCGCATGCTGGAGGCGCACACGGCCGCTCCGGCGGCGATTTCGCTGATGAAGCGCAACAACTGCGGCAAGGCGCTCGACATCGCGCGAGTCGCGCGCGACATGCATGGCGGCAACGGCATCTCGGACGAATTCCACGTGATGCGCGTGATGTGCAATCTCGAGACGGTGAACACCTACGAGGGCGCGCACGACATTCATGCGCTGATCTTGGGCAGGGCGCAGACGGGGATCC
>JAXDNZ010000364.1:0-4623 GCA_034669185.1 Hyphomicrobiales bacterium | reverse complement strand
GCTTGGAAATCCCGCAGGCCCCCCATGATCATCGGCATTGGTTCGGATCTGATCGACATCCGCCGCGTCGCCAAGGTCATCGAGCGCCATGGCGACCGCTTTCTCGACCGGGTTTTCACCGCCGCCGAGCGCGCCAGGGCGGGCCGCCGCGCCAGGAGCGAGCGGATGGTGGTGGCGACCTATGCCAAGCGGTTTGCCGCCAAGGAGGCCTGTTCCAAGGCGCTCGGCACCGGGATCCGGCAGGGCGTGTGGTGGCGGGACATGGGGGTGGTAAACCTTCCCGGCGGCCGTCCGAGCATGAAATTGACCGGCGGGGCGCAGGCGAGGCTTGAGGCACTGACGCCGCCCGGCCACGAAGCGCGAATCGATCTCACCATCACCGACGATTGGCCGCTGGCGCAGGCCTTCGTCATAATTTCGGCGGTCATTCCCGGCAAACCGTGAGTCCTGATGTTTCCAGGGCGCGATGCCGCGCGAGAGCGCTGCTTCGCAGAACCGGGATCGTATCAAACACCGGCGT
This sequence comes from Hyphomicrobiales bacterium, assembly GCA_034669185.1. Classification (GTDB taxonomy): domain Bacteria; phylum Pseudomonadota; class Alphaproteobacteria; order Rhizobiales; family Xanthobacteraceae; genus PALSA-894. The sequence goes on along the minus strand of JAXDNZ010000364.1, from coordinate 4,103 downwards.
TCGGTACGGCCCCGGCTCAGCAGCGCACTGCGCTGCGTCCGGGGCATGACAAAAAACTAAAATCACTGAATTGTCATAGGCTTGGCAAGTTTTAACGGGGGCGTTGATTGCGCGTCTGCGAACAACGGTCTAAAACCGCGTGCTTCGAGCCGGGCTGAATTCAGGTTTGCGCCGGAATTCGCTCAAAACATCAGAATCAAGATCATTTTCCTGTCGCGGAACGACCGATGATTCGCGTGAAGGAAATGCTCTGCCAGCGCGCGCGGTCGCGACGGGAATTGGGAAAGCGATGAGCGTGACATCCGGGACAAAGTCTGAGAGCGGCGTAGGCGAGACCATCCGCGTCGTCATCCACGCGCTTCTCATCGCCTTGGTGATCCGCACCTTCCTGTTTCAGCCCTTCAACATCCCCTCGGGATCGATGAAGGCGACGCTGCTGGTCGGCGATTATCTGTTCGTCTCGAAGTACTCCTACGGCTACAGCCATTACTCGATTCCGCTGTCGCCGCCGCTGTTTTCCGGCCGCGTCTTCGGCTCCGAGCCGTCGCGCGGCGATGTCCTGGTGTTCAGGCTGCCGAAGGACGATTCGACCGATTACATCAAGCGCGTGATCGGCTTGCCCGGCGACCGCATCCAGATGAAGGATGGCCTGCTCCACATCAACGACAAGCCTGTCGTGCGCGAGCGCTTGGCCGATTTCATCGGCGAAGACCCTTGCGGCTCCGATGCCACGGCAAGGGTCAAGCGCTGGAAGGAGACGCTGCCGAACGGCGTCAGCTATGAGACCCTGGATTGCGTCGACAACGGCTTCTACGACAACACCATCGTCTACACGGTGCCGGCCAATCACTTCTTCATGATGGGCGACAACCGGGACAATTCGACCGACAGCCGGGTGCTGTCGGCGGTCGGCTATGTGCCGTTCGAGAACATCGTCGGCCGGGCCCAGATGATCTTCTTCTCGATCGCCGAGGGCGAACATGCCTGGGAGATCTGGCGCTGGCCCACCGCGGTGCGCTGGAATCGCATATTCTCCATCGTGCGATGAACGACGAATCACCTGATCTCCAGACCTCATCGACTTTAGGCGGCGCGAGTCCGGAAGCCCCCGCCGCCGACGAACCTCGGACGGCCAAAAAGAGGCGCAGCACGGCAGCCGCCAAGGCCGAAGCCGCCGCCATCGAGGCGCGCATCGCCCACAAATTCGCCGACCCGTCGCTGCTGGCGGCGGCATTTACCCACGTCTCGGCATTGAAATCGCCGCGCAGTCGCGGCGACAGCTACCAGCGCCTGGAATTTCTCGGCGATCACGTGCTCGGGCTGATCGTATCCGACATGCTCTATCGCGCGTTCCCGAAGGCCAACGAGGGCGAACTGTCGAAAAGACTGGCCGATCTGGTGCGCAAGGAGACCTGCGCCGACGTGGCAAAATCGCTGGGCCTGCTCGAAGGCATCAAGCTCGGCGCGGTCGGCGCCGGCGCGGGGGCGCGGTTGCGCAAATCCGTGATCGGCGACATCTGCGAAGCGGTGATCGGCGCGGTGTTTCTCGATGGCGGCTATCCGGCCGCGGCGCAGTTCGTTCAGCGCAATTGGGAAGAGCGGATGCGCACATTGAAGCGGCCGTTGCGCGATCCCAAAACCCTGCTGCAGGAATGGGCGCAGGGCAAGGGCCTGCCGACGCCGGTGTATCGCGAGGTCGAGCGCACCGGGCCGCATCACGATCCGCAGTTCCGCATCGCGGTGGATTTGCCCGGACTGGCTCCGGCCGAGGGCGTCGGCGGCAGCAAGCGCGCCGCCGAGAAGGCCGCGGCCTCCGCGATGATCGCGCGCGAAGGCGTGAAATGAAGGCCGCCGGCATGCCCGCCGACGCGACGCCGTCGCCGACGCGCTGCGGCTTCGTCGCGCTGATCGGCGCGCCCAATGTCGGCAAGTCGACGCTGGTCAATGCATTGGTCGGCTCCAAGGTCACCATCGTTTCGCGCAAGGTGCAGACCACCCGCGCGCTGATCCGCGGCATCGTCATCGAGAACCAAGCCCAGATCATCCTGGTCGACACGCCCGGAATATTTCTGCCCAAACGAAGACTCGACCGCGCCATGGTGTCGACGGCGTGGAGCGGGGCGCACGACGCCGACATCGTCTGCGTGCTGCTCGATGCGCGCGCAGGGATCGACGAGGAGGCCGACGCCATCCTGACCAAACTGGCGAATGTGCGTCACGCGAAAGTCCTGGTGCTGAACAAGATCGATCGGGTCCCGCGCGAAAAACTGCTGGCCCTGACCAAGGCCGCCAACGAGCGGTTGCTATTCGAAAAGACCTTCATGGTCTCGGCTCTGTCGGGCGACGGCGTCGATGATCTGCGCCGGACGCTGGCGGAGATGCTGCCGGCGGGGCCGTTCCATTATCCGGAAGACCAGATGTCGGATGCGCCGATGCGTCATCTCGCCGCCGAAATCACCCGGGAGAAGATCTTCCGCCAGCTGCATCAGGAACTGCCGTATCAATCCACCGTCGAGACCGACAGCTGGACCGAGCGCAAGGACAAGTCGGTGCGCATCGAGCAGACCATTTTTGTCGAGCGCGAAAGCCAGCGCAAGATCGTGCTCGGCAAGGGCGGCGCCACCATCAAGTCGATCGGCGCGGATTCCCGCAAAGAAATCGCGGAGATCGTCGGCGTGCCTGTGCACCTGTTTCTGTTCGTAAAGGTGCGGGAAAACTGGGGCGACGATCCCAATCGCTACCGCGAGATGGGTCTCGAGTTTCCGAAGGAATAGGCCCTGATGTCCGTTCCCAGGCACGTGATCTGGTTCCAGGTGTGTTTGTATCTGTCGCTGGTGCTCGACGCATTGTCGGTCGCGTTTCAGGACCGCACCCCGACCGCCACCATGACGGAGACCACGATCCTGGCCGCCAATGTGATTGCGGCCTGCATGATCCTGCTGTTCGCCTATCTGGTCCGCCTCGCGGCGCATCAGCGCAAGAACTGGCCGCGCTGGGTGCTGGCCGCGGCATTGATGTTTTCGGTGATGTCGCTGCTGCAGGTGATAGGTAGCAGCGGGTTGCAGCTCGACAGCGCCATCGAGGTCGTTTCCTGCGCCCTGACGGCCGCCGGGCTGTATTTTTCCTTCACCGGCGACGCCAAGGGCTGGTTCGATGCGTGAAATTTCGAATCGTCATTCCGGGGCGCTCGCCGACGGCGAGCGAACCCGGAATCCAGAAGCATGCGCCGTGTCTGGATTCCGGGTTCGCGCGAAGACGCGCGCCCCGGAATGACGGCGATGGGCAGTGGGCACGCTTCGCTTTGCCCACCCACCAAGCTAAATTTACCCCAAGGAATGGACCGACCAAGGCATCGTGCTCGGGGTGCGGCGGCATGGCGAATCCTCCGCCATTGTCGAACTGCTGACGCGCGGCCATGGCCGCCACCTCGGCCTGGTGCGCGGTGGTTCCGGATCGCGGATGCGGCCGTTGCTGCAGCCCGGAAACAGCGTGCGCGCGGTGTGGCGGGCGCGGCTCGACGAACACCTCGGCTATTACCTGATCGAGGGCACGCGGCTACGTGCGGCCACCGTGCTGGCCTCGAGCCACGCGGTGTATGGCGTGACGCATCTGGCGTCATTGGCGCGATTGCTGCCGGAGCGCGATCCGCATGAAGACATCTACGACATGCTCGACCGCACCCTGAACGATTTCGACGATATCGGCGAAGCCGCGGTTCTTCTGGTGAAGTTCGAACTGGCGATGCTGGCCGAACTCGGGTTTGGGCTCGATCTCGAAACCTGCGCCGCGACCGGGGCGACCAGCGAGCTGATCTACGTGTCGCCGAAATCCGGCGGCGCGGTGTCGCGGCAGGCCGGCGATCCCTGGCGCGACCGGCTGCTGCGGCTGCCGCCTTTTTTGCGCGGCAGTGGCGGCGGGCCGAACGGCTGGTCGGATCAGGATTTGCAGGATGGCTTTGAACTGACCGGGCGGTTCCTGCTGCGCCACGTGCTGGAGCCGCGCGGGCAGGGCCATTCCGACGCCCGCGAGGGATTTATCAATGCGGTGACGAAACATCGGGCGAGCGTCAGTTCCGTGTCGCTTTGACGCGCCGCTTCGGACGC
>JAXDNZ010000363.1:0-5716 GCA_034669185.1 Hyphomicrobiales bacterium | reverse complement strand
GACGGCGAGCCAGGTTTTGCCGGTTCCGGCAGGACCCACCCCGAACACGAGCTCATGGCGCTTGAGGGCCCGCAGATAGGCGTCCTGCCCGGGCGTGCGCGCGCGCCCCGGGCGCGTGCGCCAATTGATATCCTCGAACGCGGGCTGCGAGGTGGCCGGATCGAAGTCGAACAGAGAGCCCTGCGCGATCGCGAGCCGGATCGCGCCCTCGACGTCGCCTTGCGTGACATCGTGGCCGCGCCTGATCTGCTCATAGAGACCCTGCAGTACCCGCCGCCCTCGCTCGCAGGCATCGCGCGAGCCCTCGATCGTCACTTGATTGCCGCGGGAGTCCGCGACCACGCCGAGCTTTCGCTCGATCAGCGCGAGGTTCTGGCCGTATTGCCCGAAAAGTGACGCGGCGAGGCGGTTGTCGTCGAAGGTCAGCACGATCTGGCTGGTCGCGCTTTCGCCGATATCCCCGGTGGCGGGGACGAGCGATCCATTGTCAGGGGGCATGCTGCGCAATGCGTCAGGCTCCAACGGCTGCGAGCGCGGGCTGCCGGTCGGCGGGCGCCGCGAGCGCGCCGAACAGACTGTTGGTGCCGATGTCCGTGATGGTCACCGCAACCATTTCGCCGATCATGTGCGACGGCGCCATGACGTTCACGGTCTGTAGGTAGGGCGAACGGCCGCTCAACTGACCCGGCAGCCGCCCGGGCTTTTCCAGCAGCACGTCGAAGGTGAGGCCGCGGCAACGCGCGTTGAAGGCCGCCTGATGGCGATGGATCGACGCCTGCAGGCGCGCCAATCGCTCCACTTTGACGCTTTCGGCGACTTGGGCGTCCGCGGTCGCCGCCGGCGTGCCGGGGCGCGGCGAATACTTGAACGAGAAGGCGCCCGAGTAGCCGACCTCGTCGACGATGCGCAGCGTCTCGCGAAAGTCGTCCTCGGTCTCGCCGGGGAAGCCGACGATGAAGTCGGACGTCATCGCAAGATCCGGCCGCGCCGCGCGCAGGCGATCGATGACGCGCAGATAATCCGCGCGCGTATGGCGGCGATTCATCGCAGCGAGAACGCGGTCGGAGCCCGATTGCACCGGCAGATGAAGCTGGGGCGCGAGCTGCGGCAGGTCGCGATGCACGGCGATCAGGTCGTCATCGACGTCGCGCGGGTGGCTGGTCGTGTAGCGCAGGCGCGCAATGCCGGGCACTTGCGCCACGCGCGTCAACAGCCGGCCAAGGGTACTGGCGCGGCCGTCCGGGCCTTCGCCGTGGTAGGCATTCACGTTCTGCCCGATCAGCGTGACTTCGCGTACGCCAGCTTCGGCGAGGTGACGGACCTCGGCGATGATCGCGTCGACCGGCCGCGAGACTTCGGCGCCGCGCGTATAGGGTACGACGCAGAACGTGCAGAACTTGTCGCAGCCTTCCTGCACCGTCACGAAGGCGGTCACGCCGCGGGCATGGATTGCGGACCGCGTCGGTGCGGGCAGATGGCCGAACTTGTCCTCGACCGGGAATTCCGTCTCGACGACGCGGCCGCGCGGCGCCGAGCGTGCGAGCAGGTCGGGCAGGCGATGATAGCTCTGCGGCCCGACCACGAGGTCGACGGCGGGCGCGCGGCGGATGATCTCGTGCCCTTCGGCCTGTGCGACGCAGCCCGCAACCGCCACGGTCACGTTGCGGCCGTCACGTGCCGCGCTTTCCTTGAGGACGCGCACGCGGCCAAGCTCCGAGTAGACCTTTTCGGCTGCCTTCTCGCGGATGTGGCAGGTGTTGAGGATGATCAGGTCGGCGTCCTCGGGCGCGGCGGTCTCCACGAAGCCCTCAGGCGCCAGCAAGTCCGCCATACGATGGGAATCGTAGACGTTCATCTGGCAGCCGTAGGATTTGACGTAGAGCTTGCGAGGTCCGCTCATCCGGCTCGTACTTTTGAAGGCCTTGTTCGCCCTTAACGTATTGTCTCACCTTGCGAATCCCATCCGTAAGGGTGGCCGCTACGGTGCTTGCGCAGTCTTACCGGGATTCTGTCCAAAAGGGAACGGATCACGCTGCCGTCCGCGCTGTCTGGCCGCGCAGGGCCGCAAGGACAGCGACGCGCCGCAGCATCACCGTTTCTTGTTGTCCTCGAGCGGCACCGCGTAGAGCTCGAGCCGGTGCTCGACCAGGCGATAGCCGAGCCGCCGCGCGACCTCGGCCTGCAGCCGCTCGATCTCCTCGGACTGGAACTCGATCACCTCGCCGGTGCGCAGGTTGATGAGATGATCATGATGGACTTCCGCGATCTGCTCGTAGCGCGCGCGCCCCTCGCGGAAATCGTGACGTTCGATGATCCCCGCGTCCTCGAACAGCTTGACGGTGCGATAGACGGTCGAGATCGAGATATGCTCGTCGATCCGGTGGCAGCGGCGATAGAGCTCCTCCACGTCCGGGTGATCGGCCGCGCCCGCGATGACGCGCGCGATCACGCGCCGCTGCTCGGTCATGCGCATGCCCTTGGAGGCGCATTGCGCTTCGATGAAATTCAGCTTGGGCTCGATCACGACCTCGGCGTCCGTCGTTGCTCCGGCAATTTCGTATCATAGGAAGGGCGCTCGCGTGCGTCCATCAGTGGCCTTACACAAGGTCGCGCCGCAGGATCAGCGCGGAGGTCTGCTTGCCCGCCGCGCCGGGATAATACCCCGGCCGGCGGCCGACCTCTGAGAATCCGGCGCGGGAATAGAGCCGCCGCGCCGGAACGTTGTCCTCGTCGACCTCGAGGAAGACCGTGCGCAGGCCCAGTCCGGCAAGGCGGCGAAGATGCAGATCGAGGAGGCGCCGGGCAAGCCCGCGCCCGCGCCAGCGTTGCGCGACCGCGACCGAGAGGATCTCGGCTTCATCCGCGGCGCGGCGCGAGACGATGAAGCCGACGCTGGCGCGGCCTTGCGCGGCCCGCTCGGCGACCACGCTGCGCTCGGTGAGCAACTGCTCGAACTCGTGCTCACTCCAGCCGCGATTGAACGAGGCCGCATGCAGCGTTGCGAGCGCTGCCGCGTCGCGCGGGGTCGCGATGACGAGCGTGGGCTCGGCGCCGCCGAACAATCGCGCCAGCAGCGCCCTCATCGCCGCGGCAGGCGTGCGCCATCCTGCGGACGTGCGTCCGGCCGGCGCAGATAGAGCGGCTTTGGCGCGGCGCCGTCGTCGCGCGCGGCCGCACCGAGCTTGGCGACCCAGCCGATGTCGGGCGCGGGACGCGCATCGACGCGCGGCATTGGGACGCCGCTTGGCCAGTGTGCGGCGAGGAGCGCCGCGCCGGATCCGGCGATCACGGTCGGCTCCATCACGGTCGCGCGTATTGCGTCGGCGGCAAGATCGAGTCGTGGCGCGACCACGGTCGTGCCGTTGGCAGCGAAGATCTGGAAATAGATCTGGTCGTTGCGCGCATCGACCGCCGCGATGATCGTCTCTTGGCCGCGCGCCGCGACATGTGGCGCGGCGAGCGCGGACAGTGTCGAGAGTCCGATCGCGGGCTTGCCTGCGGCGAGCGCGAGGCCGCGCGCCGCGGAAATCCCGACGCGCAGCCCGGTGAAGCTTCCGGGGCCGACCGTGACGGCGATGCGGTTAAGCTCGGCGAACTCGCAGCCTGCGGCGTCCATCACGCGCGCGATTTGAGGCATCAGGGCCTCGGCGTGGCCGCGCGCCATCGCGAGCGACTCGGATGCGAGCATCTGTCCGCTCGCGGCGTCGAGCACGGCGGCCGCGCAGGCCTCAAGCGCGGTGTCGATGGCCAGAATGCGCATGAAGACAGCCCCGCCCGATACGCAACGCGCGTCGGTCGACGGACCGCGCCAGAATCAGATCGGCCGTACCTCGGTCACGTCAGGCACGAAGTGACGCAGAAGGTTCTGGATGCCGTGCTTGAGCGTCGCGGTCGAGGAAGGACAGCCGGAGCACGACCCCTTCATCGCCAGATAGACGACGCCATCCTTGAAGCCGCGGAACGTGATGTCGCCGCCGTCGTTCGCGACCGCCGGCCGCACACGCGTCTCGATCAGGTCCTTGATCGTCGCGACCGTGTCGGCGTCCGCCGGCTCGAAGAACTCGCCGGACTCGTCGGCGGAAGAGCTTGTCCCCGAGACCACGATCGGCGCACCGGACATGAAATGTTCCATGATGACGCCGAGGATCGCGGGCTTGAGCTGCGGCCACTCGCCGTCCGCCTTCGTCACCGTGATGAAGTCCGAGCCGAGGAACACACCGCCGACGCCCTGGATGTCGAACAGGCGCTCGGCGAGCGGCGACTGCGCCGCCTCGGCCTTGTTCGGCATGTCGAGCGTGCCGCTCGCAAGCACCGGCCGTCCGGGCAGGAACTTGAGGGTGGCGGGGTTCGGCGTCGCTTCGGTCTGGATGAACATCTTGTTTCTCCACGATCGACGTCAGTCTTCATGACGTTCGCCGATCTCGAAATTCACTGCATAAATGGGCCTTCACGGCCTTAAGGTCAATGCGCCGCCCCCGCATAGCTACGACAGCGCATCCAGCTCCTCGTCGCCGAGATGGGCCGGCACGATCGCCACCGGGATCGGATATTCGCCCGCAGTCTTGCTCAGGCTGGCGACAAGCGGGCCCGGGCCGTCCTTCCCGGTTCCCGCCGCCAGCACCAGCGTTGCGATGTCCTCATCCTCGTCGATGAGCTTGAGGATCTCGGTCGACTTTTCGCCGTCGCGGACGACGCGTTCGGGCGTAATGCCGGCGACGCCGTTCGCGCGCGCCGCGAACTGGTCGAGGATCGCGTTCGCTGCCTCGTGCGCCTCGGCCTTCATGATGTCGGCGACGCCGAGCCACTGTTGATGCCGGTCATGCGGCTCGATCACCAGCAGCATCAGGACGCTCGCGCCGTTGCGCGCCGCGCGGCGGCTCGCGTAATACACTGCACGGTCGCATTCCGGCGATTCGTCGATCACGACCAGGTACTTCGGCTTGTGCCCGGCCTCGTAGCTGCGGCGTTTGGCGCTCATCAGCCCTCCCGGCGTTCCGCCCACCTCGGTTTCGCGGGCGTCGCGCGCGCCGGTCATGCTGCCATGGCGGTCGGCATCGCCACAAGGCGCCGCGATGCGCGCAAACCGGCAACTGATCCCGGAGGAACTAGCTTTGGACTAACCCGATGATATCCTTGACGGATTTCATGGTCTCGGCCGCGCTTGCGCGAGCCCGCGTCGAGCCTTCGGCAAGAACTGAATCGATATACGCTACATCTTGGAGAAGCCGCTTCATCTCGGCCGCGATCGGTCCGAGCTTGGCGACGGAGAGATCAACCAGCGCGGGCTTGAACGTGGAAAACTGCGCGCCGCCATATTGCTTGAGCACATCGGCTTTGCTGGTCTCGGCGAGCGCTGCATAAATGCCGACGAGGTTGTCGGCCTCGGCGCGGTTGGCCAAACCGGCTTCTTCGCTCGGCAGCGGGTCGGGGTCGGTTTTCGCCTTGCGGATCTTCTGCGCAATGGTGTCGGCGTCGTCGGTCAGGTTGATACGCGAATAATCCGACGGGTCCGATTTGGACATTTTTTTCGTGCCGTCGCGCAGCGACATCACGCGCGGCGCAGGACCTTGGATTAGGGGCTCCGGCAGCGGAAAGAATGCATCACCGAAGCCGCGGGCGCCGATCGATTGCGAGAAATCATTGTTAAATTTCTGCGCGATGTCGCGAGAGAGCTCAAGATGTTGCTTTTGGTCGTCGCCAACAGGCACGTGAGTGG
>JAXDNZ010000362.1:0-7830 GCA_034669185.1 Hyphomicrobiales bacterium | reverse complement strand
GAAATTCCCGGTCTTCATTGCGGCGCGATCCTGCTGGTAATCGTTCGCGCGCGTGCGGACGCCGTTGAAGTTCGCGTCCACGTCGACGCCCCATTCCAGCACGTTGAATTTGCGCCACGCATCGGCTGCGATGCCGGGCTTGTCGGCGCCGTTCCACGCGATGAAGTAGAAGATCGTGGTGTGATCGTCCTCCGGCGTCAGCAAGGTCGCGACGTTGTGCACGTTGTTCGGCGGGATCAGCGCGGTGAACGGCGCGATATACACGGTGGTGCGGATGTAATCGTGCGTCGTCTCGTTCTGGATCGGGCGGCGGATCGCCGCGTAGCGGAACCCGTAGGTCGTGCGCTCGATCTGGAAGCGCGGCGCCTTGTCGGTCGACGGCCGCAGCCAGTTGGTGTCGGTCGCCTTCGCGCCCTCGACCTGCGCCGGCACCATGTCGGAGGAGTGCAGGCTCGACGAATGCGCCGAGTCGATCTGCCCTTCCAGGATCTGTGCCCAGTTGCAGCGCACCCGGACCTTGGTGGCGGAGACGCGCGCGTCGGGCGTCGGCGCGAAGGCCGGCGCCTCGAACTCCGGCATCTCGTCGGCCGGCCCCATGTAGCACCACACGAAGCCGCCGGCCTCGCGCGCCGGATATGCCTTATGCTTCACGCGTTGCGGAATGTTGCTCTCGGCCGGCTCCGAGGCCATCTCGACGACGTTACCATCCACGTCGAACTTCCAGCCATGATAGAGGCAGCGCAGCCCGCACTCTTCGTTCCGCGCATAGAGGAGCGAGGCGCGCCGGTGCGAGCAATATTCGTCGAGCACGCCAAGGCGGCCCTTGGAGTCGCGGAACACCACAAGGTTCTCGCCCAGCAGCTTCACGCGCACCGGCGTGCCGTCCGGCTCGGCGACCTCTTCCGAGAGGCAAGCCGCAATCCAGTGGCGGCGCATGATCTGTCCCATCGGCGCGTCGCCTTCGACGCGGCACAGGAGATCGTTCTCTTCAGGCGTCATGACGTCCTCATCGCGCATTCATCCTAGTGCGCATCGTCCTCGATATCTAAGATCAGTCTAATGCGAAGCCACAACGCCGTCGAGTTGGGGGAACCGTGAGCGAGCGCCAGCTGCGCGTCGGTGTCGCGGGCTTGGGGCGCGCGTTCACCGTGATGCTGCCGACATTCGCCCGCGACCCGCGGGTTGCGCTGGTGGCGGCCGCCGATCCGCGTGCGGAAGCGCGAGCGCGCTTCGCGGCGGATTTCTCAGCTAGGACCTACGAGACGGTCCGGGAGTTGTGCACCGATACCGATGTCGAGATCGTCTATGTGGCGACACCGCATCAGCACCATGCACGCCATGCCGCGCTCGCGGCGCGGCATGGCAAGCATCTGCTGGTCGAGAAGCCAATGGCACTCACCCTGGAAGATTGCGCCGCGATGATCGAGGCAGCGAAGAGCGCCGGCGTGCATCTTATCGTCGGCCACAGCCATTCGTTCGATGCGCCGATCCTGCGCACGCGCGATTTGATCGCCAGCGGCGCGTTCGGCGCGGTGCGCATGATTCATGCGTTCAACTATACGGACTTTCTCTATCGCCCGCGCCGGCCGGAAGAGCTCGATACCGCGCAAGGCGGCGGAGCCGTGTTCAATCAGGCCGTTCATCAGGTCGATATCGTGCGGTTGCTTGGGGGAGGGGATGTAAGGTCGGTTCGCGCCGCGACCGGCGCCTGGGATCCGGCGCGGCCGACCGAGGGTGCGTATTCGGCACTGCTCACGTTCCAGGGCGGCGCATTCGCGTCGCTGACGTATGGCGGTTATGGGCATTTCGACTCGGATGAGTTTTCCGGCTGGACCGGCGAGATGGGGCAGACGAAAGGTCCGGATGCGCGCAAGCCGCCGCAGCGTTTCGCCACCGCCGCCGAAGAGGCCGCCATCAAGAGCGCGCGCAACTACGGCGGCTCCGCCTATAAGCCGCCTGCCGCGCAGGATCTCGCGCATCAGCACTTCGGTACCATCATCGTGAGCTGCGAACGCGCCGACCTCCGCCCCATGCCCAATGGGGTCATGATCTACGAGCGCGGGACGGCACGACTCGATCCGCTGCCGCCGCCGTCCGTGCCACGCGCCGAAGTTATCGACGAACTCTATGGGGCCGTCGTGAACGGCAAGGCGCCGCTACACGATGGCGCCTCGGCGATGGCGACGCTCGAGGTTTGCCTCGCGATGCTGTGCTCGTCGCGCGATGGCCGCGACGTCGCGCTGTCGCACCAAGCCGCGATAAAACCTGGCTGAATCCGCTCCGTTCCGGAGTGGATTTGTCCCGCGTTCGGCATTACATCAGGTCCCATGAACTGGCTCACCAGCGTCGTCCGGCCCAAGATTCGCTCGCTCCTCAAGCGCGAGGTGCCGGAGAACATGTGGATCAAGTGTCCCGACACCGGGCAGCTTGTGTTCTACAAGGACGTCGAGGCCAATCAGTTCGTCATCCCGAACTCGAACTATCACATGCGCATGGGCGCGACCGCGCGCCTGAAATCGATCTTCGACGGCGAGACCTGGTTCGACATCGGCGTGCAGGCGGTGGCGGCCGACCCGCTCAAATTCCGCGACGAGCGCCGCTATTCCGACCGCCTGAAGGACGCGCGCACCAAGACCGGCCTCAACGATGCGATCAAGCTCGGCTTTGGCAAGCTCGAAGGCCAGGCGGTCGTGGTCGGCGTGCAGGATTTCGACTTCATGGGCGGCTCGCTCGGCATGGCGGCCGGCGAGGCGGTGATCAAGGGACTGGAAACCGCCGTGCAGAAAGACACGCCGTTCATCATGTTCGCGGCCTCGGGCGGGGCGCGCATGCAGGAAGGAATTCTCTCGCTGATGCAGCTTCCGCGCACCACGGTCGCGGTCGAGATGCTGCGCGAGGCGCGCAAGCCGTACATCGTAGTGCTGACCAACCCGGTGACCGGCGGCGTGACGGCGTCCTACGCGATGCTCGGTGACGTGCACATTGCCGAACCGGGCGCGCTGATCGGCTTCGCGGGCCCGCGCGTGATCGAGCAGACCATTCGCGAGAAACTACCCGAAGGCTTCCAGCGCGCCGAGTACCTGAAAGATCACGGTATGGTCGACATGGTCGTGCACCGCCATGAATTGCGCGCAACGCTGGCGCGGCTTTGCCGGCTCCTCACCAAGGCGCCTGAGGGCGCTCCGGCTGAAACGTCCGCTCCGATCGAGCCGTCCGAGACGCTGCCGGTCCCGGCTAGCGCCTGACCACTTCCATGACCCCCGTCCATTCGATCCTCGCGCGCCTGCTGGCGCTGCATCCCCGGCGCATCGACCTGTCGCTCGACCGGATGACTCGCGTGCTCGAGCGGCTCGGCCATCCGGAGCGCCAGGTCCCCCCGGTGATCCATGTCGCCGGGACCAACGGCAAGGGCTCGACCATCGCGTTCCTGCGCGCGATGCTGGAGGCGGCAGGCAAGAGCGTGCATGTCTACACATCGCCCAATCTCGTGCGCATCAACGAGCGCTTCCGCCTCGGCCACGCCGATGGCGGCTTGCTTGTATCGGACGACGAACTCGCCGACGCTCTCGCTGAATGCGAGCGCGCCAACGGCGATACGCCGATCACCATCTTCGAGATCGAGACCGCGGCGGCGTTTGTGCTGTTTTCGCGCCATCCCGCCGACGTGCTGCTGCTCGAAGTCGGACTTGGCGGCAGGCTCGACGCCACCAACGTGATCGAGCACCCGCTCGCCTCGGTGATCACGCCGATCTCGATGGACCATGTCGAGTTTCTCGGCGGCACCATCGAGCGCATCGCCGTTGAGAAGGCCGGCATTTTGCGCGCGAGCGTTCCAGCCGTGGTCGCGCCGCAGCCGGATGAGGCACTTGCCGTGATCGAGCGGCAGGCCGCGAGGGTGCGGGCGCCACTCTACGCCGCCGGGCAGCATTGGACCGCGACCATGGAGCACGGTCGCCTCGTTTATCAGGACGACCAGGGCCTGTTCGACCTGCCGCCGCCGAAGCTCTTCGGCCGCCATCAGTTCGACAATGCCGGGACTGCAATCGCGGCGCTGCGCGCGGCCGGCATCCGCCTGCCGATGAAAGCGGTCGAGCAGGGACTTGCCAGGGCGGAATGGCCGGCGCGGCTGCAGCGGATCACGACCGGCCGATTGCCCGCATTGGCCCCTCCCGGCGCGGAGCTCTGGCTCGACGGCGGGCACAATGCCGAAGGCGGGCGCGCGATCGCGGCCGCGCTTGCCGATCTCGAGGAGCGCGTGTCGCGACCGTTGGTGCTGATCGTCGGCATGCTGGCGACCAAGGATCGCGCGGCGTTTCTGCGGAACTTCACGGGCTTGGTGCGGCGGGTGTTCGGCGTGCCGATCCATCAGGACAAAAGCGTGCCGGCGCAGGAGATCGCGGCCGCCGCGCAGGCGGCGGGCATGCCGGCGGATGCGGCGCCCGGCATTGCGGAGGCGCTCGCCGCGATCGGTGCGCTCGGCTTCGATCCACCGCCGCGTATTCTGATTACCGGATCGCTTTATCTTGCGGGCGAGGTACTGGCCCTTAACGGCACCGAGCCGGCGTGATCCAAAAGTAAACGGTCGGCGCGAGGCCGACCGTTTCTTAAAGACGTTGTCGTGACGATCAGGCCGCCGTCGACGACGTGATCCACTGTTCCAGCTTCTGCTTCGGCGCGGCACCGACCTGGCGCGAGGCAAGTTCGCCATTCTTGAACAGCATCAGCGTCGGGATCGACATGATGCCGTACTTCGCGGCGGTCGCCGGGTTCTCGTCGACATTGAGCTTGACGATCTTGACCTTGCTGCCGAGGGGCGAGCCGGCGATCTCCTCCAGCGCCGGCGCGATCATGCGGCACGGCCCGCACCACTCGGCCCAGAAGTCCACCACCACCGGCTCGGTGCTCTTCAGCACCTCGGTCTCGAAATTCGAATCGGACACCTTTGAAACGCCCATGGCGCACCTCTTATCTCGCGGAAATGTCGCGGCTTTTGACGGTTGGGCGCGCCGCGCGCCCCGGATGAGGTTCGAACCTATGGACGCCCACCCGTAGCGTCAAGGCGCCATCACGGCGGGGTGTTCTGTCGCGTCCGCGACCCTTGACAGCGCCGCGTCGAGCGCGACAGCCGGCACTTCCATCAGATTTGGACCTTCGGTCCAGACCAACGCTGCGCGCACCTCGCGGCCGGGGTAAAGAACGGTCAAAACGGCGCGATACAGTGCAAGCTGTGCGACGTACTCCGCCGGCACGTCCTCGAGCCGGCTTGGGGCGGGGCGGTTGGTCTTGTAGTCGGCGATCATCACGGTGTTTTCGGTAACGGCGAGGCGGTCGACCTGCCCGGATAGGTTCCCCGCCGGCAAGCGCCCGGCGATCGGCACTTCGGCGCGGCTGCCCGGCGCAAACAAAGGTCCGAAGCGTGGATCGTCCAGCACGGCCAGCACTTCGCCGGTGAGCGCCGCGCGCTCGGCCCCGCCGAACTCCTTCTCGCGCGCGAGATATCGCGCGGCGGCCTCAGCACGGCGTTCCGGCAGAATTGCCGGCAAGGCCTGCAGCAGCCGGTGCATGATGCGCCCGCGTGCCAATGCCTTGCGGTCGCCGATCGGCTGCATGCCAGCGGCCGCCGAGGGCGTGATGGTGCGGGCGAGCTTGCGAACCGAAGGAGCGGGGCGCTTGAGCCAGTCGGGAAGCAGCGCTGCGCCTTTCGTCTCCGCTGCGGCCGGCCCGGGGGCCAGCGTCTGCGGGGCGGTCGATTTGCGCCACCGCAGCACCGTGCCGTCACCGTCATCCGCCGTTTCCGCGATCGCCTCGGGCTTCAGCGCGTTCTCGACAAGCTGATACCAGCAGCCATCCGGGATCCTGTTCACGCCGCGCGAGCCCGCAACGACGAGCCGGTCGGCGGCGCGAGTCATCGCCACATAAAGGAGGCGCCGGTATTCATCCTCGGCGGCGCGTACCGCATCGGCACGCGCCGCCGCCACCGGTGCGATGTCATCGGCTTTGCGCCCGCCCCAGACGAGCCGGTCCGGCGTGCCGGGCGCCGCGTTCGTCACCGGCAGCGCAAGCAGCCTCGGTTCCTTTGGACCCTTCGGGGGCGTGGTGGTGTCGGCAAGGACCACGATCGGCGCTTCGAGGCCCTTGGCGCCGTGCACCGTCATCACCCGCACCTCGTCGCGCGCAATGTCCATGTCGCGCTTCACGAGCGTCTCGCCTGCGCGCAGCCACGCGACGAAGCCGCGCAATGTCGGCGCCTCGTGGCGCTCGTAGATCAGCGCATGTTCGAGAAATTCATCGAGCGCATCGGCGGCCTCCGGTCCGAGCCGCGCATAGAAGCGCGCACGGCCGTCCTCCGCGCCGAGAACGCGCGAAAAGAACGCAAAGGGAGTCCCGGCTGCCCAGACTGCGTAACGCTCGAGCCGTGCGTTCACCACCATGAACTCCAGATCGGCGGCCTTGTCGCGCAGCGCCTCCCGCAGCGCGCCTTTGCGGCCGTACGCGAGCGCAAAAAGTTGCTCCTCGGTCACTCCGAACAACGGGCTTTTCAGAACGTTTGCGAGCGCGAGATCGTCGTCTGGCAGCAGGAGCGCATCGGCGAGCGCCATCAAATCCATCACGGCGATATGCTCGGTCAGCATGAGCCGGTCGGCGCCGGCCACCGCGATACCTTCTCGTTTCAGTTCGTAAATGATCGCGTTGAACAACGCGCCGCGTTGCCGCACGAGCACGAGGATGTCTCCCGCGCGCGTCGGGTGCCGCCGGTCCCCTTCACCCACAAGATCGCCGCGCGCGATCCACACCTTGACGGTGCGGGCGATTTTCCGTGCGAGACGCACACGAGGGCTGGTCTCGGCGCTCTCGTCAAACGGCGCATCCCAGCCTTCGAGCTTCACCTTCTCATCCGGCTCGATCATGGGCCAGAGCTCGACCGTGCCCGGTGCGTTGATGCGCACCGCTTCATGCACGGTCGCGCCCGGCACCTCGGTCAGGCCCGCGAATGCTTCGGGGCGCTTGAAGACAATATCGACCGCGTCGAGAACGAGCGGGGCGGAGCGAAATGAATATTTGAACGTCACGTCCGTGAAGCGCATCTCGGCGGTTTCGAACGCAGCCGCGTAGTGACGCTTGTTCTGCTCGAATTGCGCCGGTACGGCGCCCTGGAACGAAAAGATCGACTGCTTCTCATCGCCGACGGCGAAAATCGAGCGCGTCACCTCGCGCGCGCCCCGCCCGGCCGCGAACTCGGCAGTCAGCCGCCGCACGATCTGCCACTGCTTCGGGCTCGTATCCTGCGCCTCGTCGATCAGCACGTGATCGACGCCGAGGTCGAGCTTGTAGTGCACCCACTGGGCGCGCTGTTCGGTCAGGAGATGTAGCGTCTTGTCGATCAGGTCGTCGTAGTCGAGTAGGCCGCGCCGGTCCTTGTCGGCGCGATAGCGCGCGATGATCTCGGCCGCGATGGTGACGAGAGCGGCGGTGCGCTCGCGGGTCTCGACCGCGCGGCGGCGCCCGATCAGCGCACAAACACGTTCCTGCTCGGACATCAGGCGCTGGAATAGCGATGGGTTCCTGTCGCGAATGCCCTTACTGACGATGTTCTTACGCGGTTCGAGATCTGTCGTGCAAAAGATCGACTGATAGGCCTTGATGCGTTCTGCTCCTTCCAGGAGCCGCAACGAATCGAAACGCGTGGCGTGTTCCTTGTCGCTCTTCAGGCCCTGTTCCAACGCGGCAATCACCGCGGGATGTTCGCTCGGCGCGATCAATGAGTTGGAGAAGAATTCGGCCGCGATGCTGTCGGTCGTCTCGTCGGCATCGACTCCTAGCGCGCGAGAG